>JAWXBH010000062.1:0-16201 GCA_034439935.1 bacterium | reverse complement strand
TCAACTTTCAACTTTCAACTTTCAACTTTCAACTTTCAACTTTCAACTTTCAACTTTCAACTTTCAACTTTCAACTTTCAACTTTCAACTTTCAACTTTTATGCAATTTTCTTCAGCAGATCGACAACCCTGCAACTGTAACCCCATTCATTATCATACCATCCTACAACTTTCACAAGATTTCCCATTGACATAGTTGACAATGAATCAAAGATGCATGAACTTGAATTGCCGATTATGTCGCTTGAAACAATCGGGTCTTCTGTGTATTCAAGTATTCCCTTCATTTTAGTTTCTGATGCTTTCTTCATAGCAGCATTAATGTCTTCCTTAGTTGTATCTTTTTCAAGAACACAGACAAAATCAGTAAGTGATCCGTCAGGAGTAGGGACACGCAGCGCGAATCCGTCAAGCTTTCCTTTTAAATGCGGAAGAACTTCACCGACTGCTTTTGCAGCGCCTGTGGATGTTGGAATAATATTAATCGCGCCGGCTCTTGCTCTGCGCAGATCTTTATGCGGCTGATCAAGTAATGCCTGATCGTTCGTATATGAGTGAATGGTGGTCATAAAGCCTTTCACTATTTTAAAATTATCATCAAGAACTTTTACCATCGGAGCAAGACAGTTGGTAGTGCAGGATGCGTTCGAAACAATTTTCATATCGGGCTTGAGCACATCATCATTCACTCCCAGCACAATAGTCGCGTCGAGCTTATCTTTAGCGGGTGCGGTCAGAATAACTTTCTTTGCCCCGCCGTCAAGATGGAGCTTCAGCTTATCTTTTGAAGTAAATACTCCGGTTGATTCGATTACAACATCAGTTCCGAGATCACCCCAGCCTAATTTTGTAGGATCTTTTTCAGCAGTTATCCTTATTTCGTCACCGTTGATGCTGATACCTTTATCTGTTACCTTCACATCACCATTGAACTTTCCGTGAATAGAATCATATTTTAATAAATGAGCAAGAGTTTTATTATCGGTAAGATCATTAATTCCGACAATGTCATATCCGCCAAGATCCATCATTCTTCTTAGAACAAGTCTTCCTATTCTGCCAAAACCGTTTATGCCGACTTTTACAGCCATTGAACAACCTCCATTATTGATTTAATTTTTTTGAAATGTAAACAAAATTACTCAATAGCGATTAGAGAATCAATTTAGAATGATTTGACGAATGTGGTGAGTGAGTTGAGTGTGTTGAGTGTGTTGAGTGTGGTGAACTGATTACATCTTTATGCTATTAACAGTTTTATAATTAACAGTTTACAATTTAATTCACCAAAAAGCTTTGCCACTAATTACACGAATGAGCACGAATTTCAAAAATAATTTTTATTATCAAACCTAAAAATAATTCGTGGGAATTTGTGAAATTGGTGGCTGAGCTCTTGCTCTTGCCGATCCCCCAAAAGTGTGAACAGTATTTTTTATAATATTTATTAATAAAAATTATAATGGTAATTTTGCTAACTCAAAAAACATGAAAAAAAAAGTTCTAATTACCGGCGCGACCGGATTGATAGGAAAGCGTATCGTAAACGAGCTATGCAGGCAGGGAGCTTTTGTAAGAATTCTTACCACCGACAAGTCTAAAGTTAAATCAACTTTCAAAAATCAGTTTACCATTCAGGCGTTTGAATGGATGGCTTACGATAATCCCATGATGCTGTCGGAATTAATGACGGACACTGATATAGTGATCAATCTTGCCGGTGCTAACCTTGCTCAAAAACGCTGGAGTAAAGGATTCAAAGAAGAAGTATATAACAGCCGTATTGATACTACCAGACTGATTGAGGAGGCAATAAAGCTATCACGACAAAAACCCGAGTGTCTCATCAACTCATCTGCAGTAGGCATCTACGGTTTCTGCGGCGATGAGATCCTTACGGAAGATTCAAGTCTCGGTGATGATTTCCTTGCCAGACTTTGCAGAGACTGGGAAATGGAAGCGATGAAAGCGATACAGTATGGCGTAAGAGTTGTGACGATCCGGACAGGAATTGTTTTGGACAAGAAGGAAGGCGCGCTCCCCAATTTCCTCACGCCATTTAAATTCTTCGGCGGTGTTTATCAGGGCAACGGTAAACAGTGGGTTTCGTGGATACATCTGGATGATATAGTCCGGCTTTATCTTTTTGCAATGGAAAACCCCAAGATCATGGGAGCTATGAACGGCTCATCACCAAAGCCCGTAACTAATAAGGACTTTGTAAAAACCATAGGAAGTGTCTTAAACAAAAATTTACTATTGCCGGTACCGGGCTTTGCATTGAAGATAGCGTTGGGTGAATTTGCGGAAAATTTACTGACAGGTCAGCGAGTGTTTCCTCAAAAAGCGTTTGACTCCGGCTTCGAGTTCAATTATACCGATCTTAAATCAGCGCTTAAAGATCTTTTGAAAAAAAACTGATGTCCTATAAAAGAGAGATCATATTAAATACTTTTCAGGAGCTTATGTTTTCAAAGTTCGGTCAGAATCTTGAAGACGTAAAAGAGCTGAAGCCAGACGCCTCGGACAGAAAGATATACCGCCTTACTTCAGGTCAGAGAACATACATCGGCATCCAAAATGACAACCCCAGTGAAAATCTCGCTTTCATTGGTTTTTCCGCATCCTTCCTTAAATCAGGTCTGAATGTTCCGGAGATCATTAGTGTTTCAGACGACAATTTATTTTACATCGAAGAGGATCTCGGCGATCTTACTTTGCATAAGTTAATGAAAGCCGGCAGCAAGCATGATCTGCAGGGTTACTTTAAAAAATCCCTTTCGGACCTGTTAAAATTTCAGATCGTTGCAAAGGATGAAGTTGATTACAGCCTCTGTTATCAGACCGATAATTTCAATTCGGAAGTTGTCAGAAGTGATCTGGAAAAGTTCAATAATTATTTTCCAAAGATATACTCTGCGAGTAAGTTCAACGATGATACTGTTGAGGCAATCGTGAATAAATTTTCCGGAATCCTTTCAAATGTTGACTGCAATTTTTTTCTGTACCGTGATTTTCAACCGAGGAACATAATGATAAAAAAAGGTGAGCTCTTCTATATTGACTATCAGTCCGGACGAAAGGGTCCATTGCATTATGATGCCGCTTCATTTCTTTATTCAGGCAGCATTGATCTTGAAGAGGCCGAACGCGTGTCGCTGCTTACACATTATCTCACGCTATTGCAGAATTATGTTAGCTGTGATGAAGAGGAGTTCAAACATTATTTTTATTATTTTGTTTTTCTAAGACTGCTGCAGGCGATCGGCAGCTACTGCTATCAGCACGAAACAAAAAATGATAAGGAAATATTGAAGAAGGTTCCGAAGGCACTGAATAACCTTAAAAGTCTGCATAATAAAATTGATGATGAACTGATCAGGTCAATTTTAGATTTTAGATTTTAGAGTGGCGTTTCCACATACTTACGTTTGCCGTTTCCCGTAATGCATCTCACGTCTGCCGTCTCCCCGTTCTTACAGCCATTAACTAATTCATAGAATCTCCATCTTAAATTTGTTATTTTTAATGATTCTAAAGAAAAAAAAATTATGTCAAAGAGTTCGGCAAAAATTAATCCTACTAAGGTAAGACTTGAAGAGATCGAGAAAGAGCTCGCTGAACTTTCTGAAAAAAGAAATTCTCTTGTCTCCCACTGGACTCTTGAAAAAGATCTTATCAAATCCATCCGTGCATCCAAAGAAGAAATAGAAAATCTTAAGACAGAAGCAGAAAAATATGAACGCGAAGGAGACCTTGCTAAAGTTGCCGAGATCAGATATGGAAAGCTTACTGCGCTTCAGAAGAAGATAGAAGAGCAGACTGAAAACCTTGCAAAGATACAGATAGATAAAAAAATGCTGAAGGAAGAAGTTGATTCTGAAGACATTGCGGAGATCGTTTCCAAGTGGACCGGCATACCTGTCACAAGAATGCTTGAAAGTGAAAGAGCAAAGTTAGTACACATGGAAGGTAACCTGCAAAAACGTGTCATAGGTCAGGAAGATGCTGTAGCAGCGGTATCCAACGCGATACGCCGTTCGAGAGCGGGACTTCAGGATGAGAACAGACCTATCGGTTCATTTATATTTTTGGGTACGACGGGTGTCGGTAAAACAGAATTAGCGAGAGCGCTCGCTGAATTTCTTTTTGATGATGAGAAAGCAATGGTAAGAATTGATATGAGCGAATATATGGAAAAGTTTTCCGTTTCAAGACTGATCGGGGCACCTCCGGGTTATGTTGGGTATGAAGAAGGAGGACAGCTCACTGAACTGGTCAGAAGAAGACCTTATTGTGTCGTGCTGCTTGATGAAATTGAGAAAGCTCATCCGGATGTTTTTAATATTTTGCTGCAGGTGCTTGATGAAGGACGACTTACTGATTCACAGGGCAGAACAGTCAACTTCAAGAATACGATAATCATAATGACATCAAACCTCGGCTCACACCTTATTCAGGAAAAGCTGCATACCATTGATGAGAATAACCGTGACGAAGTAATGAATGAGATCAGAGTGAAGCTGATGGACCTTCTCAAAGCAACCATTAGACCTGAATTTCTTAACAGAGTCGATGAGATACTTTTGTTCAAGCCGCTTACATCAAATGAGATCAGGGCTATTGTTGATCTGCAACTGGGGTTCCTCGTTCAGAAGGTTGAAAGAAATAATATGAAGATTGTTATCGACGACGACGTAAAGGACTGGCTTGGTAAACTGGGATTTGATATCGCTTTCGGAGCGCGACCTTTGAAGAGAACAATACAGAAGCATATTGTAAATATCCTGTCGGAAAAAATACTTAACGCTGAATTCCTTCCGGGCGAAACAATTGAGATAAAGCTCAACAAGCAGGGACTGATCGAGTTCGTTAAGAAATAATTACGAATTACGAATTACGAATTACGAATTAGGATTTACAAGTTACGAATTGTTCATTGTTTATTGCTCATTGTTCATTGTTCATTGTTCATTGCTCATTGTTCATTGCTCATTGCTCATTGTTCATTGTTTATTGTTAATTGCTCATTAATCATTATAACCATATTTGATAAATTACACCGAGAATTATTTTCATTTAGAGCTTTTAAAACTTTCCGGCATAAAGCTTCACGAAGCTACCGAGAATAACCGCCTCCGGAACATTTACAACAGGATTTCAAAAGGAAAATACTTAATGAACCCGGTGATAATCGGCAGGCATAACAATGATATGATCCTGCTTGACGGCGCTAACAGGTATGGCTCGCTGAAAGAGATCGGATGCAAGCTCATACTGGCTCAAGTTCTTGATTATAATGACAAAGATCTTAAGCTTGAGAAATGGAATCATCTTGTTTATGATTTTGATCTTGAGACTATTAAAAAATTCTGTAATGAAAATGGTTTCAGTTATAAAGCAATCGCTTACGATAAAGGTTTAAAGATCCTTGAGAAAAATTTCCATTACCTTCTTGCTGCTGATGTTAACAAAGATGAAAATATTCTCATTGAATTGCCGTCAGAGCTTGATAAACTTTTAGATGCTGTTGACAAGATCACCAGATTATATTTCAAAAACTATCTGTTTGACCGCTCGGAGTGTGACATAAGAATTTCCGATCTCCGTAAATACACAAGAAGGAAAGGAGTATTAATTGTATTTCCCGGATTTACGAAGCAACACATCGTGAGCATAGCGAATAACAACCTGCGTCTGCCCGCGGGTATATCAAGGCACAGGATCAGCAACAGGGTTCTCCATGTAATGTATGAAATAAAAAAGCTTATGGACGACAGGGACATGAAAATGAAAAAAGAAGATCTCAAGAAAATGCTTATAAATAAGATCGACAAGAACAAAGTTCGTCAGTATCAAGAATCGGTAATAGTTTTTGATGAGTAGATTTTCCGTAATGAATAGGTGTGGCGCATTAAATCTGCTGGACCTAAAATTAAAACTATGAGCTTAGAATTCTTCATTGCCAAAAGATATTTATTTTCCAAAAAGAAATTTAATTTCATAACCATAATTTCTTTGATCTCGATTGTCGGTGTTACGATCGGCGTCGCGGCATTGATAATTGTTCTGTCCGTATTCAACGGATTCGGCAGCAAGGTCATTGGCATTCTTGTCAGCTTTGATCCGCATATAAGGATCGAGTCCGCTTCAGGTAACAAGCTCTTTGACTATGAATCATTACAGGAAAAGATAAAGACACTGAACATACAGTCCGCCACACCTTACACACTTAACAAAGGCATGCTTGCAAACAACAACAGCAACGAGGTTGTCTTTATTAAAGGCGTTAAGGAAGATGAGGTTGGAGATGTTTCGGGTGTAAAGAATGTAATGAGGTTCGGGCAATTTGATCTTTCGGGAAATGAGGATATAGGAGGAATAGTTCTGGGCTTCAGTCTTCTCGGAAAGTTAAAATCACTTCCGGGCGATACTGTTACTTTGCTGAGTCCTGTCGGACTGGAAAACTCACTGACACAATTCATTGATCCGAAAACAAAAAAGTTCATCATTAAGGGGGTGTTTGATTCCGACAATAAGGATTACGACGCAAACTATGCATACATTTCACTGGCTGATTCACAGGATCTATTTCAGCTTGAGAGCAGCGTGAACGGCATCGAGATGCGGCTCCCGAATATCAATGATTCCGAAAAGCAAAAGGAAAAATTAATAGCAGCTCTGGGGAGCGAATATAAAGTAATGACATGGTACGATCTTCATGAAGATTTTTATTCAATATTGAAAATAGAAAGATGGGTTGCATTCATAATCCTGAGCTTAATAATTGCGGTCGCTTCATTCAACATTCTCGGTTCGCTTACTATGACGGTAATCGAAAAGAAAAGAGACATCGGTGTTCTTAAAGCGCTTGGGGCAACTGATAAAATGATCACCAATATATTTTTATTTGAAGGACTTTCAGTCGGTGTAATAGGAGTGTTAGCAGGAACAATACTGGGACTGGGCATTACTCTCGCTCAAAAATATTTTGAATTTTACAAGCTTGATACCTCCGTATACAAGATCGGGGCATTACCTGTGGAGCTGAGAGTAACCGATTTTATATACATTCCGCTTGCCGCTATGGTGCTGTGCTTTCTAGCATCTCTGTATCCGTCAAGACGCGCTGCAAAGCTGGAGCCCGTGAACGCGATCAGGTGGGAGTGATGCAGAATTGGAATTTGGATTTTTATAATTAACATTTACAATTTATAACTTACAATTTGGATTTGACCCCGGTGAGCAAAGAAGTTTTAATTGAAATAACAAATGTAAAAAAGTCATACAAAGTCTCGAAGACTAACAAGCTTCATGTTCTGAAAGGCATTACATTGGATATATACCGTGAGGATATCTCCGCGATCGTAGGTAAGTCGGGCGCTGGGAAGAGCACCCTCTTGCATATACTCGGAACGCTTGACAAGCCGGATTCAGGGAAGATTCTTTTCGAAGGAAAGGATGTTTTTGAGCTCAAGGAAAAGCAAATATCAGAATTCAGAAGCAATGAGATCGGATTTATTTTTCAGTTTCACCATCTCTTGCCGGAATTTACGGCAATGGAAAATGTAATGATCGCTTCGATGATACACGGTGAACCGGACAAGAGCAAAGCTGAAGAAATGCTTACCGAAGTCGGTTTGAAAGACAGGATGAATCATAAGCCGTCAGAGCTTTCAGGCGGTGAAGCCCAAAGAGTTGCGATCGCGAGAGCTCTCATCAATTCACCAAGACTCATACTCGCGGACGAACCGACAGGCAACCTTGATTCGGAAAACGCTGACGCCATCATTGAGCTTATTTTCGGCTTAAGAAAAAAATACAAGCAGACTTTTCTTATCGTAACTCACAATGAGGAATTTGCAAAGAGCTGTGATTCTATCATTCATCTTCAGGATGGAAAAGTTGTCGCATAATTTCAAATACAGAATTTTAATTTAATGAATCCGGAAAAAATTCAGTCAACTGATCTAAATCTTTTTTACGGCACTAATCAGGCGCTGAAGAATGTATCGATCGATATCAGCGAAAATAAAGTTACCGCACTTATCGGTCCTTCCGGCTGCGGGAAGTCAACATTCCTGCGGACTCTGAACCGGCTGAATGATACGATTGACGGTGTCAGGATCGAAGGTCTTGTAAAGATTGACGGGATCGATATTTACAACAAAGGCGTGGATGTGGTCGCGTTGAGAAAAAGAGTAGGGATGATATTTCAGAAATCAAATCCTTTTCCGAAATCAGTATTTGAGAACGTTGCTTATGGTCCAAGAATAAACGGAGTCAACAAGAAGAAAGAGCTTGAGGAGATCGTTGAACTTAGCTGCAAGCGTGCAGCGATATGGGAAGAAGTAAAGGACAGGATGAATGATTCGGCTCTTGGATTGTCAGGTGGTCAGCAGCAGAGAGTATGCATCGCGAGAGCGCTGGCTGTGGATCCCGAGATTATGCTCATGGATGAACCCGCAAGCGCGCTTGATCCGATCTCAACGGCGAAAGTCGAAGAGCTCATGTTTGAACTTAAGAAAAATCTTACGATAGTCATTGTCACGCATAACATGCAGCAGGCATCGAGGGTCAGCGACAAATGCGCATTCTTTCTTACTGGAGAGATAGTTGAATACTCGGATACAAGAGATATGTTCACCAAGCCGGCACACGAAAAGACTCAGAATTATATTTCGGGAAGATTCGGGTAAAATAATTTTGTTTTTATTGTCAGAGTTTCATATTTTATACAAATAAATTAATACATAAATGTTTCATTATTTAGAAGAAGAGCTTGAACAGCTAAGGACGAAGATAATAAAGATGGGTAGTCTTGTTGAAGAGCAGATTGAGTTTGCATTCAGGGCATTGTTCGAAGGCAATATCGAGCTTGCGAAGATCGTGATGAAGAGGGATGATGAGGTCGATAAGTATGACATAAAGATCGACAAGCATTGCCAGAGGATCTTCGCGCTGACACAGCCGGTAGCATTTGATCTGAGGCTTATAATGACCGCGCTTATGATCAACAGTGATCTCGAAAGAATGGGAGACATAGCGGTTAATATTTCTGAACGGGCTGAAGGACTTATAGGATATAATGAACTGCTGGAGAAGACGAGAGTCGATGAGATGGCAAAGAAAGTTCAGCGCATAATTAAAATGAGCATCGACTGCTTTGTCAACGGAGACGCGGAACTTGCAAAAGAAGTGATCAATATCGACGCGGAGATCGACCGGCTTGATAAGCAGATCTTTGAATTAATTACAAATGAAATGAAGTCAAATGCTGAGCTGATTATCCCCTGCTCACACATACTTACGCTTGTAAGGAATATAGAGCGGCTTGCCGATCATGCTACGAATATTTCAGAGGACGTCATCTTTCTCATTGACGCAAAGATCATAAAGCACAGCAAGGATCCCGGTAACATTAAGAAGAGAGAAGATCAATCTTTATAATGAGATCAGATGAAAATATTCTTTATTTGCTTACTGATGTTATCCTTTCAGAATTTACTTTCACAGATCAAGCCGGCGGATACTTCACGAAGTGTTCCGTTTGATATCAATAAAATCAAAAATTCAGATCGTCTTTCCACGACCTCGGAGATCTTCAGTTATGATTCACTTTACATTTGGAATGATAAACGCAGTCTGTCCGAAATAATGGAGACGCGTCCGGGATACTTCATCAATGACTTCGGGCTGAGCGGAAGAAATCTCATCAACTTCAACGGCAGCAGTGAAAAGCAGACCGGCATTCTCCGTGACGGCATCCAGATCAACGATGATCTCTTTGGCGGATTTGATGTTCAGAATTTTTCCATAAATGAGATCGACAGAATAGAGGAGATCTCCGGTGTTTCATCTTTTTTCTATGGAGTAAATTCAAATGCAAAAGCTATAAACGTAATTACCAAAGATATTTTTCAGACACGTCCATTTTCGCAATTGAGATATTCACAGGACAGGTTTAATTCATTATATGCTGATCTTTTTTTCGGAGTGCCCTTCTCAAAAAAAATTAATTTCATGGCGGGAGCTACAAAGCATTCGATCGATCCGAGATATGAGAACCAGGAGTTTGATTCCTGGAGAGGTAGAACCCGCCTGAGTTTTTATCTTTCCCCGAAACTTAACATCAAGCTGAATTTTAATTACACTCAGCTAAAGCGAGGGCTTAATGAAGGTCTGATCTATAATTCAAATGAAGACTCTCTTGAAAGTTCAACCGCACCCGTAGTGAACATTTTGTCAAATGAAGAACTGACCAACTACTACTACAACGCGGACATTACAGCCAAGCTTTTTAAAAACAATAGCTGGCTGACAAAACTAAAGGTCTATTCCATTAACTCACTTCGCTCTTACGATAATTCGGATACATCTGAAATTGGTACTGACACAGTTTTTTTTCCTTCCGGTAAATTTCATCAGATACAATACGCCGCTGACCTCAAACAGAATTTCGATGTAAGGTTATCCAGAGACGCTTCGTTAAATATTCTTGCCGGCGGTAACTATTACTACAACCTTTACAACCTTGATTATCTTTTTACCCGCATCAGGAATGTTAACTATTCTTTATCCTCTAAAGCCGATCTTAATTATAAGAATTTGTTTATTTCCGGTTTTGTAAGAATGGACAATCACAGAGATGAAGATACTTTGAGCTTTGTTAATTATGGAGCAGAAGCTGAGTACATATTATTTTTTGGTTCAAACTATCTTAAAGTGTTCGGAGGAATTAATAACATAAAGGATAATGATTTTATTAGAATTAGTCCTTCCGGCATAACAGAATGGAGTGTGCCCCAAACAAAAAATTATTTTGAATCAGGCTTTGAACTGATTCTCAACAGACTCCTGAAGATAAAGTCATTCTATTTTGAAAACGTAAAACAATTTACTTTTAATACCGATACATACCGCGGGATTAATTCCGCTTTGACAATCCAATCAAAGTATATTGATCTCGATATAAAACACAATTACTGGGATTCTGAGATCTATCCGAAGCAGAATCTTAAATCCGATCTTTCTTATCACAATATTTTTTTCAGGAATAAGCTGAACATTCGTGTAGGAATAATTGCAAATTATTCCACATCACCAGATTTCTACAATACTTACTCGCAGTATTATTATGACTTTTATTATGGTATTCGAAATCCTATTACTAAATCGAATTTTACCGCTGACATCTACCTTGGTGCACGCATTGGCAGAGCTAACATTAACATTACAGTTGCCAATATTTTCAATTCATTATCATACAATACATACGTTTACCCGCTTGACAACAGGGGTGGACTGCTGAATGCAATTTCAAGATTCACTATCGTGTGGGACTTTATAAATTAATTAGGTATTCAAATTAATTAATGTTTAACTAAATCTGCGAACGCTAATTTTACGTATTGAAAACATATTACAAGATTATGTTTCTTAACAATATCAAAAAGATTTTTTATTCAGTTCTGTAAATAACTGTGTTTTTTCATTGAAATTTAAAATGAAAAACTTTAACGTTGCTTAACCCAATAGAAAAAAAAATTTTAGACTAATATTATAAAGGAGTTATTAATGAAAAAATTACTATTCTTGTTTTCTATTCTGATCTTAACGATCATCTTCAATCCCCAAAAATCTTTTTCACAAACTGGATTCAATACTGTAGTAGAGTACGCTACAGGCACTTGGTGCGGCTTCTGTCCGTGCGGTCATGACATCCTTCATACCGTCACGACGAACTATCCTAATACAATGTTGCTTGCTTATCATGGTTCAGGTTCAGATCCTTGGAAGGAATACTCACTTGGAATGATAAACTTGATGGCTTACACAGGATATCCGCAGGGTGTCATCGGAAGAAAGACAGGTGTCCTCGGCAGAAACGGCTGGAACAATGAAGTTGTGCTTCAGTCATTGCTTATACAGCCCGGAGTTTCAATAGAAGTTTCAAGTAAAAGTTATGATGCTGCGACAAGAACTCTTACAGCATTAGTAAAAGTTACACCTTTAACGGATCTGACCGGTGATTTTTATATAAATTATGTTTTAACGGAAAACAATTTGATATATCCGCAGAATTTTTATGCTGAGTGTGGTACTCCCGGGTACGTAAATAATTATGTGCACAATAACGTTGTAAAGAAAATGCTCAATGGCGATCTCGGAGAGTTAATTCACAGTGGCGCCTGGACAACAGGACAGGAAGTTGTAAGAAATATTAATTATGTCCTTCCGGTTTCACCTCAGGTTCTCAATGCAGCTAATTGCGATATAAATATCTTTGTTTATAAACAAGGATCAAGCATCTCAATTAACAGCAATATTCAACAGTCATTGAGAACATCAGTTACAGGTACAACAGGAATCATCAATCAGAATACAATTGCTTCAAGCTACAGTCTTTCACAAAATTATCCGAATCCATTCAATCCATCAACCAACTTTTCTTTTTCAATTCCGAAAAATGAAAACGTCAGTCTGAAGTTTTATGATGTACTCGGTAATGAAGTCGCGACTTATGTTGACGGTTTTTTAAATGCAGGAAGCTACAGTGTAGAATTCGACGGATCAAATCTTGCCAGCGGAATTTATTTTTATAAGCTTACAACCGGCGGCTTTACAGAAACAAAGAGAATGAATTTAATCAAATAATTTTTTAAACATAACCTCATTACTTGCATAGGCGGGCTGGATATTTCAGTCTGCCTTTTTTATTTTGTAATGGCAATTGCTCAAAATACTTTTTAAGTTTAAAAAAAAATTTATACCCTTAAAGGAGATATTATGAAGAAAGTGATCTTTCATTTGTACATGCTACTGCTAATGTTCGCCTCATCTGAGATCTACTCACAGAATTATACAAACTGGACAACAGTAGGAGGAAACAGCAACAGGACAGGATCAGCCCCGGAATCCTATGGCAGTTCCTTCGGAATTCAAAAAACATTCATTGCTCCTGCTACAATTTGGGGAATGCCGATATTCACTTACGGAAACAAGTTCGTTACAACAAGATACACTTCTCTGAATCCCCTGAGAGCTCTGGTGTGCGCGTTTCAATTCAATAGTGTAAATCCTCTCTGGACATACGGACAAAATTCAGGAGTCAACATTATAATGGGATACAACAACAATAAAATTTATGTAAGAGACTTCCAGCAGAATGGTGTCGACTCTATCTTTGCATTAAATGAAACAAACGGCTCTGTAATCTGGAAGTCAAGATTTACAGTTGAGCGCGGAATAATATGGACCGCGGTTTTTGCAGCCAATGGCGATCTGATCGTACCCGGCTCGGGAACAAAAAGGATAATGCGCATCAATCATACAAACGGAGATACCGTCTGGACAAACAGCAGAATAATCCCTAATACCGGCGCGGAGTCAATGTGTGTTAACGGCAATACTCTTTATGCCTGGGAAGGTTCGATCACTACTCCGAAGAAGATACTTGCTATAGATATTAATACCGGAGTTGTAAAATATTCATCCGGGGATCTGCCGGGCGACGGCGATCAGGAAATCCCGTTCACTGTTTCCGAAACAGGAGTTATTTACTGCATCCGTGACGGCGGACTTATGTACGCTCTCAAGGATAATGGAACAGGTATAACAGAATTATGGTCACGCACTGTTTCGCATCCCGTCGGGACCTATACACAGATCGCAGTCGGTAAGGATAGCACTGTTTACATTCCTTTCGGTAAGAAGATCATCAGGCTTGATCCCGCCAATGGGAGCACAATAAATGAATCCATTGATCTTGTCAGCAACGGAAGCATCAACCCGAGGTTTGCTTTAAATAAGTTAGGAAATGTTTTTGTAAGCAATGGTGCTGACCAACCTTCCGAAGGAAAATTTTTTACATTCGACAATGATCTGCAGCAAATCGGAACAGGGCAACCTTTTGCTTTTAATTATTACTGTGGTCCTGCTTTTGGTAATGAGGAGCTTAATCCTTATTACCTCTTCACAGGTGCAGGTACTGAAATAAAGTCGTGGTATGTTTTCATTGATAACATCGTGTCGGAAAATTCAAGTCCCGGTAATTTTGAATTAAAACAAAATTATCCAAACCCTTTTAATCCCGGTACAATTATCAATTACGAACTAAGACCTTCACGCGAAGCTGTGTCAGGAAACTTTGTAACTATTAAAGTATTCGATATAATGGGTAAAGAGATCGCGGTCTTAGTAGATCAGAAACAAACTGCCGGTAAACATTCGGTTAGATTTGAAGGAAGCAATTATTCAAGCGGCGTATATTTTTATTCTTTGATGGTTGATGGAATTTTGATCCGGACAAAAGAGATGACACTCGTCAGATAATTACTAATTATCAATTACTAATTACTAATTGTTGTTATGCCTGTCTCAAAACTATCAAAATACTTTTCAACACAGAGACGCAGAAGCACAAAGAAAAGCGAATTGAAAATCAAGTTCTCTGTGTCTCTGAGTCTCTGAGTTGAAAGTAATTAGTAATTAGTAATTAGTAATTAGTAATTAGTAATTCGTAATTAGTAATTCGTAATTCGTAATTCGTAATTAGTAATTAGTAATTAGTAATTCGTAATTAGTAATTAGTAATTAGTAATTAGTAATTAGTAATTAGTAATTATTTTATCAGGATCATTCGTTTTGTTTGTGAATAATTACCTGTTTGAAGCGAATACAAATAAATTCCGCTCGGATAATTTCTTCCGTCAAAATTTGCCTGATAGCTTCCCGGCGATAATTTTTCATTTACCAGTGTAGTGACTTCTTTCCCTGTTACATCATAAACAACAAGCTTTGTATCCCGCGTCTCACCACTTTCAACACGCGTTATATCAAATTTTATTATTGTACCCGGATTAAAGGGATTTGGAAAATTCTGACTTAATGAGTATGCATCAGGAATCTCATTGCTGATCTGAATGATCCCGATTGTGTTAAGGTCAATCGGAGCTGTCCACACCTGATACACTCCGGTAATGTCATCATTCCAGACCGGGAATAATTTATTATTAGTATGAGTGATACCGATATTGTCACCCTGATTTCCTGCGCCTGCGCCGGAAAGACTTTTGGGAAGGAATTTATGATCACTTACAATATAATCTGTCCAGTTGTCACCGCCGTTAGTTGACCGAGAAAGATATATCTGCGCCGAGTCAGGAGAGTTTCTGTTATCAAGATATACTACATTTATTCCGCCGCCCCCATCAACGGTAATCGCGGGGAATACCTGGTTCTTTCCGTTATTAATCGGATCCTGATTAATTCTTTTGCCCTGCGACCACGAATTACCTCTGTCACTGGATCTGTGAAAAACTATATCAGGGTCAGTGCCTGCAGGCAGAAGGTTCTTTTCAGATGAAACAATATAAAGCCAGTCGTTTCTTGAACCGCCCGATTTATCAATATCCATTGCAGGAAAACCATTTACCCGGATATTCCACGGCGACAGCGATGATGACTTTACTCCGTTACAAGCGTAAACATTTTCATTAACGGTCCAGTTGGCTCCACCGTTTGATGACACTGCTATGCCGATATTTTTTTCATTAAAAGGTGACGATAATAATGAAGATGCCCAAGTGACATAATTTGTCCCGTCAGTTCCAATAACCATAGACGGTCCGGTTGATTGTCTTTGCGGAAGTGAATTATTGATCTGTGAAACAGCAGTCCAGTTTGTACCGCTGTTGGTAGTATAAGATAATACGATCGGAAAAGGATTTGTAAATCTGGTCCACACTAAGAAAGTTCTTCCATAAAAAGGACTTGATGCGACATTATCCGTTGCGGGACTTCCTTTATCCTGATCATTACCAGCGATCTGATAATTATTGGACCACGTTTGACCGAAGTTAGTAGATGTATTAGAGTACATTCCGAGAATGAATCCTCCCTGATGAGTGATTATCAAATTTCCATCTTTATCAATGATAGGTCCGGGATCACCTCCGTGATTTGATAACGGCTGCCCGTTGCATGTATCAGTTCCTGTCCAGTTCATTCCGCCATTTGTTGTAAGATAAATTCCCTCGCTCTTGAATGATAAGCGGATAGTAAACGCGCTCGCGAACATTATATTCGGATTCACAGGATGGACAACTATCGACGGTTCTATCTGATTATTCTGCGAAGGATACAATCGGAAGCTCGGGTACTGCGTGTAAGCATTTACTGAAACAAACAAGCAAATTGC
>JAWXBH010000061.1:0-25931 GCA_034439935.1 bacterium | reverse complement strand
ATGAAAGTTGTGATGGGAGTTTGCGAAAGAATTCTTGTACTCGACTATGGAGAAAAGATCGCCGAGGGTCTGCCGGAAGAGATTCGTAATAATCCAAAAGTAATTGAAGCTTATCTTGGAGAAACACACTCCTGATTTGGAATTTTGGATTTTGAATTTGGGATTTGTTTATTTAGATTTTTGATATTGGATTTTAGATTTTGATTTATATTTAGGATTTCGGATTTTTTAGATTTAAGATGTTGAGTTTAAGATTTATATTGATACGAATTTATTAACATTACAAGACAATTATGACATCCGATGATTTAAAACTGCGAACAAAGCAATTTGCATTAAGAATAATTAAATTGATAGAAAATTTACCAATTAATATAGCAGGTAAGGTTATAAGTAATCAGCTTTTGCGATCTTCAACTTCCGTGGGAGCCAATTACAGGGCTGCCTGCAGATCAAGGACTAAGGCTGAATTTATTTCAAAGATCAGAATTGTTGAAGAAGAGGCGGATGAATCTTTGTATTGGCTTGAATTGATCAACGACTCAAAATTAATTGACACGAAGAGAATTGAAAATTTAATTAACGAATCAAGTCAACTTACTGCAATATTTACTTCTATCGGAAAAACAACTAAGTATAATCTTTTAAATTCCAAACCGGAAATCCGAAATCCCAAATTGAAGAATGCTTGAAATAAACGACCTTCACGTTAATTACGGTGCCATAAAAGCCCTTAAAGGCATAAGCATTAAGGTTAAGGAGAAATCGATCGTGACGCTGATAGGTGCTAACGGCGCGGGAAAGACTACTTTGCTGAGGACAATCTCATCCGTACTAAAACCTGTAAAGGGCACTATAAAATTTTTAGGGGAAGATATTATTTCGCTTCCGCCGGACAAGATCGTTAAGCTCGGGATCTCCCAGTCGCCTGAAGGAAGAATGATTTTTTCTAATCTGACTGTGAAGGAAAACCTCGAGATGGGTGCTTACACAAGAAAGGACAAGCATAATCTAAAAGATGATCTTGAATTTATTTATACTTTTTTTCCCAGAATAAAAGAGCGGCTCAAACAGCTCGGCGGCACATTAAGCGGCGGCGAACAGCAGATGCTCGCGATCTCAAGGGCGCTAATGTCAAAACCAAAGCTTCTCTTGCTTGATGAACCTTCACTCGGCATCGCCCCGATACTTGTCAAAAATATCTTTGAAAAGATCGTCGCACTCAGCCGTGAAGCAGGACTTACGATATTGCTTGTTGAACAGAATGCGAATATAGCATTGTCAGTTGCGGATTATGGTTATGTAATGGAAACAGGCGAGATAATTCTGGAAGGCGATGCAAAATCCCTCGCACAGAATGAAGAGGTGAGGAAAGCGTATCTTGGAGAGTAGTTAAAAGTTAAAAGTTGAAAGTTGAAAATTGAAAATTGAAAATTGAAAGTTGAAAATTGAAAATTGAAAGTTGAAAGTGGTTAGGATAGTTGTAAATATGTGAGTTTTATTTAATGAATGATAAACATGAAAGGATGAAGTATGACAGTAGAACGATTTGAAGATTTATTAATTTGGCAAAAATCGAAAGAGTTAACATTATTGGTCTATAAGACTTTTGAGCAAAATAAGGACTACAGTTTTAAAAAACAGATTGAAAGAGCTTCGGTTTCCATAATGAATAACATTGCTGAAGGTTTTGAATGAAGAAGCAACAAAGATTTCAAGCAGTTTTTATTTTTTGCGAAGGGAAATTGCGGAGAAGTTAGGAATATGCTCCACCTTGCAGTTGAATTGAATTGTATTAAAAATGATGAATACGAGAAATTCATGGACCTGTCCATCAACATTTCAAAAATGACAGCAGGGTTGATCAAAAAACTTTAAGGTATTTCAAACTTCAACCCGCCTCCGGCGAAATAAACTTTTAAACTTTTCAACTTTCAACTTTTCAACTTTTAACTTTCAACTTTTAACTTTTAACTTTCATCTTTCAACTTTCAACTTTCAACTTTTAACTTTTAACTTTTAACTTTACAAACTATAGCGCATGAAATTAGCAGACAGAATGTCCAATCTCGGTACCGAGACCGCCTTTGAAGTTTTGGCTAAGGCAAGAAAGCTTGAAGCCGAAGGTAAAAGCATCATCCATCTTGAGATCGGCGAGCCCGATTTTCCAACACCTGAAAATATATGCGAGGCAGCTATCCGCTCCATTCATGCCGGCGATACGCATTATACTCCTTCAGCCGGTACTCCCGAGCTGCGGAAAACCATAGCTGACTATATCAGCAGAACAAGGGGCATCGAATGTCATCCTGATGAAGTCGTAATGACGCCCGGCGCAAAGCCAATAATGTTCTTTGCAATTCTCGCGCTTGTGAACGAAGGTGATGAGGTCATTTATCCAAATCCCGGATTCCCGATCTATGAATCGATGATAAAATTTGTCGGCGGCACTCCCGTTCCGATAAAGCTTGAAGAGAAAAGAGACTTCGCTTTCGACATAAATGATTTCAAAAAGCTGATTACAAAAAAAACAAAAATGGTGATCCTGAATACTCCGCAAAATCCGACAGGCGGAATTCTCACTGAAGACGAAATAAGACAGATCGCGAAAGTGCTGGAAGCATACCCTGCCATTGTCATATTAAGTGATGAAATTTACAGTAGGCTTGTCTTCAAGGGTGATCATTTCAGCATTACACAGATCCCGGGGTTTAAGGAAAGGACAATCATACTCGACGGTTTTTCTAAAACATACGCGATGACAGGCTGGAGAGCTGGATACGGAGTAATGCATCCCGATCTTGCGAATAAGATCGCGCAGCTTATGACTAACAGTAATTCGTGTACAAACGCGATGGTTCAGAAAGCGTGCATCGAAGCTTATGAAGGACCACAGGACTCAGTTGAAAAGATGAAAGTGGAATTCATAATAAGGAGGGACATGATAGTTGAAGGTCTAAATTCGATCAAAGGTTTTTCGTGCATCGTTCCTCAGGGTGCGTTTTATGCGTTTCCGAATATTACTAAGACCGGTTACGTTTCAAAAGAGCTGAATGATCATTTGCTTTACAATGGCGGTGTAGCAGCGCTGGCAGGGACTTCGTTTGGTGAATTTGGTGAAGGATATCTGAGATTTTCTTATGCTAATTCGAGGGAAAATATACTTGAGGCGATCAAGAGAATTAAGAACGTTATCTAGATTTGTGATTGAATGATTTTGGATTTAAATTTATTCTTCATTGCAATAAAAATTAATTTAAAATAAAACATGGATAAGCAGGGTGATAGTAAGGCTGTAATAAAAGAAAAAATTTTGGAGATATACAGATCTAATGACGCAGCAACAATAGCGACGACAGGCGGTGAATATTCACCCTGGATAATCGGAGCATACTTTGCAAATGATGACCTGAAGATGTATCTGTTCATTGATACACTTGGTAAATCAATGGCGAACATGAAAGTGAACAACAGTGTAGCAGTTTCAATCTCAAAAAATGATGCAACTCAGGATTTTCTGCAGGGCATAGGGGAAATAATTATTTTGGATGGATCCGAAGAAGCGGGTATAAGAAAAATGCTGACAGAAAAGATGAGCTGGTTCAAGACCTATACACCGGTTACACCTGTAAGGATCGATATCAGGAAATTTTATGTAAGCTCGTTTAAGGACGGTTGGTTCCCGGCTAAAGAGCTGGAAGCTTAGTCAGATATTGATCAGCAGTATCTTTAAGAATATATCTCAAAAGCGGCATAGACCGCTTTTTTTGATTTCTACCTTTGAAAATTTTTTTATAGTAAGTAATTTAAATCTCATACTTTAACTTTGATCACGGAATATCTTATCATCGGCAGCGGTATTGCGGGCTTGTCGCTCGCGCTGAAACTGAGCTCGCTCGGAACGGTCACCATTATTACAAAAAAACAAAAAGCTGAATCCAATACGAACTATGCTCAGGGCGGTATCGCTTCGGTGATGGATGCTGACGATAAATTCGAGCTGCATGTTCAGGATACTCTTGACTGCGGTGCGGGACTTTGTAATGTTAACGCTGTTAAGAAAATAGTTTACGAAGGTCCCGATAGGATCAACGAGCTGATGGAAATTGGCGCGCACTTCTCCAGAGAGAACGGCGAGCTGATGCTTGGAAAAGAAGGCGGACATTCACGCAACAGGATCATCCATTCAAATGATTTTACGGGCAAGGAAATTGAAAGAGCCCTGCTGTCAAAAATTGCCAGTACCAAAAACATAAAGGTCTTTGAATATTTTTTCGCAATAGATCTACTCACTGAAAAAAATCTTAAACGCAAAAGTAAAAATAAAAAAAAGTGTTACGGTATCTATGCATTGAATGTAAAGACGAATAAAGTTGAGAAGATAGTAGCGGGAAAAATCATAATTGCAACCGGCGGCGCAGGACAGGTATACATGCATACGACGAATCCACCAATAGCAACCGGTGACGGAGTTGCGATGGGATACAGGGCGGGCTGTAAGATCGCGAACATGGAGTTCATCCAATTTCATCCAACGAGTCTTTATGAAAAAGAAAAAGAGAATACTTCGTCACAGGTGTTCCTGATCTCGGAAGCCGTCAGGGGTGCGGGAGCAGTATTGAAGACATTTAAAGGAAAAGAGTTCATGCAGAAGTATGATAAGAGAAAATCGCTGGCGCCGAGAGATATTGTCGCACGCGCGATCGATAACGAAATGAAAAAAAGTGGTGAACCGTATGTGTACCTTGATCTTAGCCCGATCGGGGTTGACAGAATAAAAAAAGAATTTCCTAATATTTACAAATACTGTTTAAGCAAAGGCATTGATATTACAAAGCAGATGATCCCGGTTGTTCCGGCGGCTCATTATTCATGCGGTGGTATCAAGACCGATCTTCAAGGACGGACGAATATTGACGGATTGTATGCAAGCGGCGAAGTAGGAATGACAGGCGTTCACGGCGCGAACCGTCTCGCGTCGAATTCTCTGCTTGAAGCAATGGTTTTTTCGAATGCGATCTTTGACGATATTAAAGCAGGACTTTCAGATGCAGGACTTAAAACTTCCGGTAGTGACCTCAAAAAAAATCTGAAGTTAATTTATGAAAATATATACAACTGGAACGAGGACAATACGGAAAATACGGAAGAGTGGATACTGATCTCGCATAATAAAAAAGAGATCAAAGAGATAATGAGTGATTATGTCGGCATTGTCAGAAATACTTTCCGGCTTGAAAGATCTTACCGCAGAATTAAAATGATGATGGACGAGACCGAGGATTTTTATAAAAAGACAAAAGTAAGTGTTGATCTGCTTGAACTAAGAAACCTTGTAACTGTTGCATACCTTATAGTTGTATCCGCAATGAAAAGAAAAGAATCCCGCGGACTCCATTATATGCTTGATTTTCCGCTGACGGATGATAAGAATTTTCTTAAGGATACGGTTGTAGTTAAAAGTTAAAAGTAAAAAGTTAAAAGTAAAAAGTTAAAAGTTAAAAGTTAAAAGTAAAAAGTAAAAGTTTGTAAAGTTAAAAGTTTAAAGTTTGTAATTTTGTAAAGTTTGTAGAGTTTGTAAAATTTGATAGTTAAAAAGTTCTAATTATGAAGAATAGCTTTGTCGTGAAAAATTTATTGTTGATCCTGCTTTTAATTACAGGTGCGGAGATATATTCGCAGGCTAACAAGCCGAAAGTACCTGATCCGGAGAGGGTGAGGACTTATGATGTTCAGCATATCAGGATCAATGTAAGCTTTGACTGGACAGAAAAAGAAGTCACAGGCAACGTTGAAACCAGGATCGTACCATTGTCTGATAATTTTAATGAGTTCGAAGTTGAAGCTGTTGATTTTAAGATCAATAATGTAAGAGACCAAAAAAATTCTGATATAAAATATGATTATGACGGGAAGAAAATTAAAGTAATGCTTGATAAAAATTATACTGCAGCCGATACGATTATATACTCGGTTGATTATGTGTGCAAGCCGCAGAAGGGACTTTACTTTATTTATCCGACTGAGCTGAATCCATCCATGCCTTATCAGATCTGGACTCAGGGAGAAGAAAATGATAACAGATACTGGATCCCTCTTTATGATTATCCAAATGACAAGACTACTTTTGAGATATACGCAACCATTGATACAAAATTTAAAACTTTGTCTAACGGCTACCTTGATTATTCAAGAAAGATACAGGATACTGATCTTAAACAGGATCACTGGGTGATGGATAAGCCGAACTCCACCTATCTCATAATGTTTGGTGCAGGGGATTTTCAGATCATCAGTGATACTGTGAATGGAATTCCCGTAAGCTCGTATGTTGATCAGAATATTTCGCTTGAAGATGCAGCTAATACATTCAGAAATACTCCGCAGATGCTGAAAGAATTTTCGGAGAAGTTTGATAATTATCCCTGGAATAAATATTCACAGGTAGTTGTGGAGGATTTTATTTTCGGAGGAATGGAAAATACAACAGCAACAGTCCTGATCAAGCCGGCTGTATATCCTAAGGACAACGCTAATAATTTAAGCTCGGATCCCTTGATCTCACACGAACTTGCACATCAGTGGTGGGGCGATCTGATTACCTGCAGGAACTGGAGTGAGAAGTGGATCAATGAAAGCTTTGCTGAATTTTCATCTGTACTTTGGAAAGAAATTTATTCGGGCAAAGATGAATATGATTATGAGATAATCAGAGATGGTGATAATGCAATTCGTACTCAGGGCATAATCGGTAAGTATCCTATATGGGCGGGGTATGGAGACGTTACAGCGAACCTTTACGACAAAGGAGCGGTCGTCCTTAATTCGTTCAGACATATATTAGGTGAGGATTTTTTTCCGGCACTGCGAACTTTTCTTAAGGATAATGCTTACGATGTAGTTGAAACGAAGGACTTTACTGAAGCTGTAAATAAATCTTACAATCAGCGTCATGGCTCAAATAAAGATTTCAGCTGGATGGTAGAGCAGTGGATAATGAAAGCGTCTTATCCGGAATTTGAAGTAAAATATGAATACGATGAAAATGCGAAGCAGCTCATTCTCAATGTAAAGCAGGTTCAGGTACCGGACACTATAACGCCTGTGTTCAGAATGCCGATGGATGTCAGAATTAAAAACCGCACCGAAGATAAGACAGAGAGCATTGAAATTAAAGAAGCAGAAGGAACATACAGGATAGATCTAAGATCAAAGCCTGTGATGGTCGTCTTTGATCCCGGCAATAAATATTTAAAGAAGATCTATTTTGACAAACCCTTTGATGACTGGAAAGCTCAGTTAACTGAAAGTGAAGACGCTATCGACAGGATAACAGCATTGAGAGGACTTGAGAAATTTTTGAAACCGGACACGACAAGCACTGCCGGTAAGCCGGCGATCACGATCAATGAAACAGAAACATTAAGACTGTTTGACGATGTGATCAATAATGATAAATTCTGGGGAGTAAGAGCTGAGGTGTGCCGCATACTTGGAAATAATTTTATTCTTGACCGGACGAGCACTGTCCTGAAGAATTCTTATGATAAGCAAACTGACAACAGGATCAAGAGGGAAATTTTCAAAGCACTGGGGAAATCAACGAGAACAGAAGACGCTGATTTGATTAAAGAAAAAATACAGAACGAAACAAATGACTATATTTTCAGAGATGGACTGGAAGCGCTTGTAAAATTAACACCGAAGGAAAAAATTTACGAGACTGTCATTCCCTATGCAGGCAGGAACGCTCACAGGAACGTCATACAGGGTGTTGTTGTGAATGCACTTGGCAAGGCAAGCGATTCGACCAAAAATCCTCTTATAAAGAAAGCTCTGATGGATTTCGCCTTCGGGACGGATATTGAAGGAAGACTTCGGGCGAGCGCCATCAACGCTTTGAGAAATTACGCGGATGATGAAGATGTAAAAGTTCTTGCAATGAAAAACATTGATTACAATTTCAGCGTTGTAAGAAGAGCGCTGGTGAATTTACTTTCATATTCCAAAGACAGGTCTGTCCTGGCTTTTTTGCAAAATAGAATTCCCGGGATAACTGACAATGATATGGTAACGCTTTTGAAATCATCAATAAAGAGAATTGAAAACACAAATTAAGATAACACTATGAAAAACTTTTTTGCTTACATTTATGCTGTAACATTTTCAGTGATCCTGATTACCGGGTGTTCAAAAATAAACAGTAATAAAACTAATGAGAACCCCGCAGGAAATAAAGTTGATACTTCGACAAATAAAAGCGGAGGAAATTCTGCCGGGGTAAAAGAAGGTGAAGCTGAGTTTAACCTGAGCTATGCTATGCCGAGAGAGATATACCGGATAGAGAAAGAGGATCTTAATAGCGACGGAACGCGTGAAGTAATTGTGCTGAGTGTTTCCAAAGACGCTTCGGATAAGTATAACGACTTTTATAATTTTGACATGATAGAAGTATTCGCGCTGGATTCCACCAAAAAATTCTTTTCTAAAATTCTTTCGGATACAGTTGATTACTCGAAAGATTACTCATTTCAAAAACTGGGCAGCGATCCGAGCAGGCAAATCATCATTACAACAAATTACGGCGGCAACAACGACGTAGCTTCAAAGGGTATGGTAATCTATGATATGCCATCCCAGCATTATATCAAGCTTGTAAAGTATTTTGATACGGGTGCGCCGGAGATCAAAGAAATACTGGATGACGGGAAAAAGGAAATTTTAGTGTCAGATATATATTATGGTGTAATGCCGCAGGTGAGTGCAATTAATTTTGTGAAGGAAATTTACAAATTCCAGAATGGGGATCTTGTACAAAGCAACAGAGAGTTCGCTAAGTTTTATGACGATAAGATCAAAGAACTTCTTGAAAAATATTATGGGATGAAAAGGAAAGTTGAAATGGGCATGCAGCTTGCTGACCTTTCATATCCGCTTTACAGGGAAGCAGCAGAAGTGGTAGTTAATTTTTATGCAAAGGGAGATATAGCGGGTCTGAAGAAATTCTGGGATGAGGAGAAAGATTCATTGAAAAAGAATATTCCGAATGACGAGTATACTGATCTGAGCAACTTTGTTTCCAAAGTCTTACCAACAACGCGTGATGCTTGAACAAGCTGAGCTGTCTGTTATCATAGTCACATGGAACAGTGAGTCGGAGATCGGGGAATGCATTAAGTCGGTTATAAAATTCTCAGCGGGAATAAGAACGGAGATCATAGTTGTTGATAATAGATCTTCAGACAGCACGTTAAGAGTATTGCAGGGATTTCCTGAGATAAAAATTATAGCTAACAAAGAGAATACAGGTTTTACAAAAGGATGTAACGAGGGAATAAGAAATTCATCAGGGAAGAACATTCTCCTATTAAATCCGGATACCGTGCTGAAAGAAGATTCGATAACGTCGTTAATAAAGAAGCTAAACTCTAATGAAACTACCGGAGGTATTGCACCGCAGCTTTTGAATCCTGACGGAAGTGTTCAGATGTCGTGCAGGACTTTTCCAACTTATTGGGACATGTTCTGCGAGTTCACATTACTCAGCTACATATTTCCAAAGAGCAGAACTTTTGCACAATGGAAAATGAATTATTTTGATCACAAGTCCGAAAGGGAAGTCGATCAGCCAATGGCGGCGGCATTGATGATAAAGCGTGAGGTAATAAGTAAGACCGGTAATTTCGATGAAAGATTTGAAATGTTCTTTAATGATGTGGATCTCTGTAAGGGAATTTATGACAATGGATACAGGATAATTTTTTTCCCCGATGCGAAGGTTCTTCACGAAAAAGGTGTGAGTATATATAAGGAGAGAGTTAAGATGATAAGAGTTTGGAATAATGATTGTATGAAGTATTTTGAAAAACATTACAACAACACTTTAGCAATTGCATGGCTTAATGTCAGTCTGAGACTTTCGGGTTTTTTCAGGATAATAATTTTTAAAATTACCAGATGAAAATAGCAGTAGCGCAGATAACCTGCGTAATAGGTGACATTGAAAGGAACACAAAGCATCACATAGAATTTTGTGATGATGCGATCAGGAACAAAGCGGACTTAATTGTGTTCCCGGAATTGTCATTGACGGGATATTCAGTGAAGGATCTGAACTATGTGATCTCGCTTAATTTAAAAAAAACGAAGATACTTGATGAGCTTAAAACAAAGAGCAGGGATATTTCAATTGTATGCGGACTGGCTGAAGAGGATGAGAATTTCGGAATTTACAATTCGGCAGTTTTCATTTCTGACGGGGAAATTAAATTCACACATAAGAAAATGTATCCGCCGACATACGGCTTGTTTGAAGAGCTGAGATATTTTTCACGCGGCAAGGAGTGCAAAGCCCACGAAACAAAATTCGGAAAACTTGGGTTACTTGTATGCGAAGATCTTTGGCACATTTCACTGCCTTATACCGTTGCAATGGATGGAGCACAGATCATCATCGGTATAGCGGCTTCACCCACACGGCTCGCCGGAAATTATGACAACTTTAAAAATTACGATGTTAATTCAGAACAGCACAGAGCATACGCGCGGCTTTTATCAAGCTATTTTATTTTTTCGAACAGAGTTGGATTTGAGGACGGAGTTAATTTCTGGGGAGGCAGTGAAATTGTGGATCCATTCGGAAATGTGATCGCCGCCGCAAAATTATTTGATGAAGATATAATTTATTCGGACATTAATTTGAATGAAGTGAAGCGCTCAAGACAACAGGCGAGACATTTTCTTGATGAAGATCTTGACCTTACAATTAAAAATCTTAAGAAGGTCGCCGAAAAACAGTGATTACGGGTAATTTCTGACAATTGGTTATCAATCCTTCCATTTAATAAAAAGGTAAATTTGAGTATTTTACACAGACATTATAATTCATTATGAACGAGACATTAACAGACAGGGAAAAAGAAGTATTAAGGTATGTCGTTGAGAACTTTATAAGTAGCGCATCTCCGGTTGGCTCAAGAAGTGTTTCCAAAAAAACGGATCTGAAGTTATCTTCGGCAACAATAAGAAATGTGATGAGTGATCTTGAAGATATGGATCTGCTTGATACTCCTCATACTTCCGCAGGCAGGATACCTACTGATAAAGGTTACAGGTATTTTGTGGATGTGCTGATGGGTAAAGAAAAGCTCAAGCTTCAGGAAGAGTATAACATTAAAAATTTTTTTGACGAGAAGAACCTGATTTTTTTTGAAAGTCAGGATCTTTATATCGAGACTTCCAGAATACTGGGCAAGGTGACACAGATGCTTGCGGTAGTTTCACAGCCGCAGATATCCAGTGGAATTTTTGATAAGCTTGAATTTGTGAGCCTTAGCTCAAATAAGCTTCTTGTTGTAATCAACATTAAGTCCGGCATAGTCAAAACCGTTATAATGGAAATTGACAGTGAGATCTCCAAGCCGAAGCTTGATAATCTTTCATCATTTTTGAATGAACGTCTTCACGGACTGACATTGAAGCTGATAAGAGAAAGTATTGTAGAAAGGATCAGTGATTATAAAATTCATGAGCCGGAGCTGATCCAGTTGTTCATCGACTCGATGGATAAGCTTCAGCACGAAGAAGAAAGTCTTAATAAGATATATGTAGGCGGAACAGGTGATATTATAATGCAGCCGGAATTTGGAAATCCGCAGAATTTCAAAGACATAATAAACATTGCCGAGGATAAGAATCTTGTGATACATGTGTTACAAAATTCGATAAGAACTGATAATGAAGTTTGCATTTCGATCGGGAGTGAGAACGAAGATGAAAAAATGAAAAATTACAGTGTAGTTTCTACTACTTACAGGGTCGGCGATGTGACAGGAAGCATTGGGGTAATTGGTCCCAAGCGGATGAATTATGCGAAGATGGTATCATTGCTCAGCTATACTTCCAGACTTATCAACGAAAAATCTTTTTAACGAACAAAAATTTAAATAAATAAACGTACCTTTAAATGAACAAAAACAACAAACATAACATTGAAATAAAAGATGGTAAGAGTAAAAAGGGTGTTGAGGAAAAAGAAATAAAGAAACCGGAAATTTCTGAGGAGCCGGAAACGAATTCAGATAAAGAAGTTGCGGATCTGAAAGATAAAATACTAAGGAAGGCAGCTGAGTTTGAAAACTACAAAAGAAGGACCGATACGGAAATTTCGAATTATATTAAGTATGCATCAGAGAATCTTATAAAAGAACTGATCCCGGTATATGATGATCTGAGCCGATCGATCGATTCGATCAACAAAGGTGAAACAAAGGATTTTGAAACGCTAAAAAAAGGAGTGACGCTTATTTATGAAAAATTCAAGATTGTACTTGAAAGAGAAGGTGTAACGGAAATAAATTCGCTTGGTCAGGAGTTTAATGTCGATGTTAATGCGGCGTTGATGCAGATCCCGAGAGATGACGTAAAGCCAAACACGGTACTTGATGTAATTGAAAAAGGCTATAAGCTGAAGGATAAAGTTGTAAAGCATGAAAAAGTTTTTGTGTCCAGTGAACCCATTTAAAAACAAAGAAAGGAAAATTAATACATAATGACAAAGAGAGATTATTATGAAATATTGTCGGTAACTAAAACCTCTACAGTCGAAGAGATAAAAACATCTTACAGAAAGCTGGCGATGAAGCATCACCCTGATAAAAACCCGGGAGATCTGGAATCAGAGGAAAAATTTAAGGAGCTTGCAGAGGCATACGAAATTTTATCAGATCCGGCTAAGAAACAGCGCTATGATCAGTTTGGTCATCAGGGTGTCAACGGAGCAGGAGGCTTCCAGGGCTTTGATAATATTAATGATATCTTTTCACATTTCGGAGATATCTTCGGAGGAGGTAACAAGGGAGGCGGAAGCATATTTGATGAATTTTTTGGAGGAGGAGCAAGAGGATCCCGTTCACAAAATAATGACGGAAGCGATCTGAAGATCTCATTGAAGCTTACTCTGGAAGAAATTGCAGAAGGAATTGAGAAGACAATTAAAGTAAAGAAGTACAAAAATTGTGTTAAGTGCAGCGGCTCAGGAGCCAAAGCAGGAAGCGGACATACGAAGTGCAGCAACTGTAACGGAAGCGGCGAGATCAGACAGGTTTCCCGGTCAATGTTTGGACAGTTTGTCAATGTAACTATGTGCCAGACCTGCAACGGAGAAGGAAGGATAATTAAGGAGAAGTGCGATGAATGTCACGGGGAAGGAAGAGTGAAATCCGAATCGACGATTAAGATCAATGTCCCGGCAGGTGTTCAGGAAGGAAATTATATACCACTCAGAGGTCAGGGAAATGTCGGTCCAAGGGGTGGTAGTCCGGGAGATCTTCTTGTATTCATTGAAGAAGAAAAGCACAAATATTTTGAAAGAGAGGAAGATCATATTTACTATGAACTTGAAGTCAGCATTGTGGATGCAATAATAGGTGCAGAAGTTGTAGTGCCCACCTTAAACGGAAAAGCGAAACTTACCATTGAGTCGGGTACGCATTCAGGCAAGCTTTTGAAAATGAAGAACAAAGGCATCAAGAGTCTTAACGGTCATGGCAGGGGAGATCAGATAATCAGGGTTAATATTCATATTCCCTCAAAAATAAATTCTAAAGAAAAAGAGCTGCTTAAAGAGCTCGGTAAATCTGATAATTTTAAGCCGAGATCAAGTGCTGCGAAAGAAAAGAAGCAGGAGAAAGGATTTTTTAAAACAGTATTCAATTAGCTGATCTTTAGCATAATTCCGGTAATTATAAGTGTGATGCATTTAATTATGTATCACACTTTTTTTATTCCCAATCACTTCCACTTTACAATTCCATAACAATATCATAATACGCGTAACAATTTTATAATCTTTAAAACACTTCTTATCGGTAGCTTGAGTCAAATTAATTATAATAAAATAATGACTAGAACTATTTCAATTTGTGTATTCGCTGCGTTAATTTTTCTCCTAACCAATTCAGGTCAGTCGCAATCAATCAGAGGAAAGATAATTGACGCTTCAAACTCAGAGCTGTTAGTCGGAGCTGTAGTGAAGCTTCAGAATACTTCTTACGGAGCTATTTCGGATCTGGACGGAAACTATGATATCTCTGATCTACCACCGGGCAATTACATCATTGAATTTTCATATATTGGTTATAAATCAAAAACAATAAAAGATGTCAGGGTATTAGCGAATGATGTGACAAAAGTTGATGTGGCTCTTGAGCTTGAAGGGGTGCTTACGGAAGAGATCACTGTTGAGTCAACACCAACTCTTGCAAATGAGCAGTCGCTTCTTATTGAACAGAAAAATTCTTCAAAGATACAGGACGGCATAAGCGAGCAACAGCTCAAACGCGCACCGGACGCCGCTGCATCTGATGTACTGAAGAGAGTAATTGGAGTAAATATAATTGACAACAAGTTTGTCTACGTAAGAGGTACATCGGAAAGATATAACAACACAACTCTTAACGGCGTACTTGTGCCAAGCACTGAAGCTGATAAGAAATCATTTTCATTTGATCTGTTTCCTTCCAAGCTTCTTGAAAACATTATTGTCGCCAAATCATTTACACCTGATCTACCCGGAAATTTCTCAGGAGGTCTGGTCCAGCTTAACACTAAAGATTTTGTAGATCAATTTACTTTTGGGTTTGAGACCTCAGGCTCATTCTTAACAGGATCAACTTCAAAGGGAAATTTTTATAATTATAATGCAGGACAGGATAAAGTTTTATTTATTAATACAGGAATAGATAACGGCGGCAGGGACATTCCCTCGAATTTTCCTTCCGAGAAATTTTCGGGAGTGAATAATTACGGCAAGACACTAAAAAATAACTGGGGTCAGAATGAAAACAAAACACCCGTTAACGGAGGGTTTCAGCTTACACTCGGAAATAATTTTTCTCTTCTAAAAAATCCTTTAGGCATACTATTTTCTTATACTTACCGCAACAGCTTCAACAATGAAACTATAAAACGAAACGAGTATAACTCAGATACAACTACACTTGTAAATTTTTCAGGAAGAAGCTCGGCATACAAAGTAACCAATGGAGGGATGCTGAATTTTAATTACAAGTTGGGAACAAACAACAAGATCGGCTTTAAGAATACGTACTCGATAAGTTCTGAAGACAAAACACAGTATTTTGAAGGAATATCAAGAGTATTATCTGACTTTGAAAGAAAATTATACGCAACCGATTTTACTGAAAGGATCTTATTATCTTCACAGGTTTCGGGAAGTCATTATGTAAATAAATTTTCACAGATGAACATTACCTGGAACGTTTCATATTCCGAATCCAAGCGTAATGAACCTGATACCAAGACAGCGTATTACCAACGTGAACTTGGAACTGAGGACCAGTTTTTTATGCCGCTGTCTACAATAGCAACAGCTAATGTGGGGCAGAGATTTTATTCAAAGCTGTTTGACATCAACAGGAATTTCGGTGTGAACTTTGATATGAATTTCCTAAAAATCGGCAAACAGAAATCTAAAATTAAATTCGGAACACTGGCAGTCGGTACTGACAGAACTTTTGAGGCAAGAAATTTTGCGCCGATAAACCGCGGTTCATTCCTTATAGGTTTTCAGCCGATTGATGTAATATTCAGCGAGGAAAATATTGATTCAACAAAGCTTTCTTATGTGGAAACAACCGATAAGAGTGATAAGTATGACGCAGTTGAAAATCAATATGCAGGCTATTTAATGTTTGACATACCGCTGAATAAGCTGAGGGTGATAACCGGTCTTCGTTACGAATATAATGAGCAGAAGCTCAACGGATTCATCAGACAGACAAGCGACCCGGTAAAAGTAAATCAGCGGAACAATGATTATCTCCCATCAATTAATATTGTCTACGCATTGAATGACAAATCGAATATACGTTCATCCGCTTCACAAACAGTTTCAAGACCTGAGCTTAGAGAGATAGCGCCTTTCGCATTTATAGATTTTGTAACGGAAGGGCTGCTCACGGGAAATCCTGAATTGAAGGAAAGCCTTATACAGAATTATGATCTTAGATATGAAATTTTTCCTGAAGCAGGAGAGATCGTTTCATTGAGCTTATTTTACAAACGCTTCAATCAGCCGATCGAAAAAGTAATTGTACCTACACTTCAGACAGCCATACCGCAATATACATTTGACAACGCCACAGGCGGTGCAGTTAATTACGGACTTGAGCTTGAGCTTAGGAAAAAATTAGGTTTTATATCGAAACGTTTTAATAATCTTTCTCTCAATGCTAACTTGAGCCTTGTTAATTCAAAAGTAAATCTCGAAGGACTTGCAACAGCGGTGAACGAAACCGAAAGAAGACTTCAGGGACAATCACCATATATAGTCAATGTTGGGTTGTTTTATGACGATTATGACATCGGGCTGAGCACTAACCTGCTTTACAACAGGTTCGGTGATAAGATCTCCGAAGTAGGAAGAAGCGGGTTTAATGATGTAATAGAGAAAGGAAGAAATGTGATGGACTTTTCAGTTTCAAAATCCTTATTAAAAAACTTTGAAGCCAAGTTTACAATTAGAGATCTGCTTGATGAAGATCAGATATATACACAAAAATTCATATTGAATGGCAGTGAAGAAATAATTAAGGAAGTAAAAAGAACAACTTCAGGAACAAACTATTCATTTACATTATCATACAGGTTTTAAAAATACACATAACCATTTAATTTAAATCAAGGAGAGAGGAATCCATGAAAAAATTAACTACGGTTATTATCCTGATAATACTATCAGTGACAAATAACATTTATTCTGCAGTTGATTCGACGACATTAAACTCGTCAAGCATTACAAGTAATATTACACTTAACAGATCCACTTCTTATATCATGAAGGGTTTCAATTATGTGAAGAACGGTTCGACCCTTACGATAGAAGCGGGAACAAAAATTTTCGGAGACTTTGATACAAAAGGTACTCTGATCATAGAAAGAGGCGCAAAAATTTATGCAAACGGAAATTCAGGAGATCCTATTTTGTTCACGAGCCGTAAGCCGGTGGGACAAAGGAACGCGGGAGATTGGGGAGGAATTATAATTCTTGGAAGATCAGGAATAAATACTTCTACTGTAAATAATACTGACTCAGCGGAAATCGAAGGATTCGGTCCGGGACTTGGACCGGTTTACGGCGGACAGCCGCGATTAGATGCTGACAGCTCGGGTGTGTTAAGATATGTGAGGATCGAGTTTCCGGGAGTTAACCTCACAGGTCTTTCGGGAAATGAGATCAACGGACTTACAATGGGAGGACTTGGAAGCAGGACTGTGATCGAATATGTTCAGGTAAGCTACAGCGGTGATGATTCATTTGAATGGTTCGGCGGTAATGTCAACTGTAAATATCTCGTTGCATACAAAGGTCTTGATGATGACTTCGATTGTGATAACGGTTTCAGAGGAAGAGTTCAGTTTGGATTAAGTGTAAGAGACAGTGCGATAGCAGATGCAAGTTCATCGAACGGATTTGAGATCGACAATAATGTAAACACACCGTCTAACTTTAATTCACCGAGAACAAAAGTTATATTTTCTAACATAACACTTGTTGGACCTTTTATCACGACTTCTTCAACCGCAAATCCACTATTCCAAAGAGGAGGACATTTGCGAAGAAATATGCTCGCGAGTGTTTATAATTCAGTAATAATGGGATGGAAAGTTGGATTCAGATTTGACGGAGCGGGAGTCGGAAATGCAGCTTCATCCGACAGCATCCAGATAAGAAATTGTATCCTTGCAGGCAACTTACGACTGGCAGACAGTACAGGTACAGGTTCGTTTGCGCCACAACAATGGCTTCAAACCCCGTCATACTCGAATACAGTTTTTAGTGAAAACAGTTCTGTGCAATTGACTTCGCCTTATAATATTTATCCCGACGTACCATTGCCGGCGAATAACGTAAGCAACTGGATTCCTCTCAGTAATTCGCCGGCTTTATCGGGTTCAGACTTTACAAATCCAAACCTATCAGGTTTTCAGCAAGTGAGTTTCAGAGGAGCGTTTGGTGCGGATAACTGGACATCGGCTTGGACACAATTCAATCCGAAGAATTACCAGGTCATCGGTATCAATCAGATATCCAATGTTGTCCCGGTTGAATTTTCACTGGGTCAAAATTATCCAAACCCTTTCAACCCTTCAACGATCATACGTTACAATCTTACTTCAGCGGGCAATATCAACTTAAGAGTGTTTGATGTGAATGGTAAAGAAGTTGTGACGCTTGTGGATCAGAAACAAATTGCCGGAACATACGAAGTTGATTTCAACGGCGGCAATTTATCATCCGGAATTTATTTCTACAGATTAAAGGCAGGAAGTCTTACAGATACAAAGAGAATGATATTGTTAAAATAATTTTCCCATAGACCGGAAATAAATCAGAGAGAGTTTAGAAACAGGGAAACTCTCTCTTTTTTATTAAATGAAGAAATTACAAACATTGATTCAAATAAGTAAAATATTCATTTGGAAATGAAATCAGTGCAGAGCGAAAATGCAAATACGATAATAGTTTCAGACATACATCTCGGCTCGGAAGTCTCACGGGCAAAGGAGATCAGGGCACTACTACAGAGTTACAGATTCAAGAGACTCATTTTGTTGGGTGATATATTTGATGATCTGAATTTTAAAAGACTAAAGAAGGAACACTGGCAGCTCTTATCTTACATAAGAAAACTTTCAAATCCGGGAAAAGGAATTGAAGTGGTCTGGGTGGAAGGAAATCATGACGAAGGACTTTCGGACATTATGTCTCATTTGATAGGGATCAATGTGTATAAAGAGTATTCATGGAAATTTAATAACAAAACTTATCTTGCTATTCACGGTCATCAGTTTGACAGATTTCTCAATGAGAATGTAATGATAAGTAACATCTCCTCATTTATTTATAATAAAATTCAGAAGTATGATAAAGAAAATCAGACTGTATCAAGATTTATAAAACGAAGAAGCAAGGGCTGGCTGAGACTTTCACATAAAGTAGCCGACGGTGCACTTGGTTTTGCGGGTCAGAAAAAAGCTGATTATATAATATGCGGACACACTCATCAGCCGCTTTACAAAAAAAACTGTTCGGCGGAATACTATAATACCGGCTGCTGGACGGACATCCCTTCGAACTATATTATAATAGACAATAACGGTACAATAGTAATTAAAGAACATTCCTGAACTTATCTCCCTCTTCAGCAAAAAGATTTTACTCTTTGATAACATCAAATTAACAGAGGTAATGTTGAATTAACTTTAGGAAAATAAGTCAATCATATCTTTGTAGAGAAAAATCAAGCCTAATTAAAATTAACCAGTTAAAATAAATTAAACAAAAAGGAGAAAAAGTAAAATGAAATTTATTTTTAAATTTTTTATTGTTGTATTTTTGATTTCCGGAATCAAGGAAACAATTGCAGCTACAGATTCAACAACATTAAATTCCTCATCAATCACAGGAACGGTAACACTTGTAAAGACAACAAAATATTTAATGAAGGGCTTTAATAATGTAGAGAATGGCGGCATTATAAATATTCCTGAAGGAACTGTTATTCTTGGTGACTTCGAAACAAAAGGAACATTGATAATAAAAAGAGGCGGTAAAGTTTTTGCAACAGGAACTGTTGATGCTCCGATCGTTTTCACCAGTGAAAAACCGGTTGGACAAAGAGCTACAGGAGATTGGGGTGGTATAATAATTTTGGGAAGATCGGCAATCAACACCTCAACAGGAGTTGATTCTGCTGAGATCGAAGGTTTCGGACCGGGTCTTGGACCGATTTACGGTGGACAGCCGATCGTTAATAATGATAACTCAGGAATATTTAGATTTGTCAGACTGGAATTTCCGGGAATTAATTTAACAGCGATTCCAGGGAACGAGATCAACGGACTTACTATGGGCGGCGTTGGAAGCGGAACAACAATTGAGAATGTACAGGTAAGTTACTGTGGTGATGATTCGTTTGAATGGTTTGGAGGAAATGTCAACTGTAAATATCTGATTGCATACAAAGGTCTTGATGATGACTTTGATTGTGATAATGGGTTTAGAGGAAGAATTCAGTTTGGATTGAGCGTAAGAGATTCAGCCATCGCAGACGTAAGCTCATCTAATGGATTTGAAATTGACAATAATAACAATACTCCATCAAACACAAATGGTCCAAGAACGAGACCTTTCTTTTCAAACATGACAGTTGTAGGTCCTTTCATAACAACAGGCTCTACAGTAAATCCATTATTCCAAAGAGGCGGACATTTAAGAAGGAACATGCAGGCTTGCATCTATAATTCGATAATAATGGGATGGAGAGCAGGAATAAGATTTGACGGTTCGGGTGTTATCAATGACGCTAACGGCGGAACAGTTCAGCTTAGAAATAATATATTTGCAGGTAATGTAGTTTTGGCTGATCAGACAGGTGGATCTGTATTACCAAGTCCTTCCGGCTTCATTACAAATTTCAACACAGTTTTTGCTGCAAATACTTCATTGCAGTTAACCAACCCGTTTGCAATTTATCCAAACGTACCTTTACCTGCAAACAACGTCAACAACTGGGTACCGACAATCGGCTCACCTGCTTTAAGCGGTGCTGATTTCACAAACCCAAATCTCGCAGGTTTTGAAAATGTATCTTACAGAGGCGCTTTCGGAACAGATAACTGGACTACAAGGTGGGCACAGTTCAATCCACTGAATTATACAGTTCCAAATACTTCAAACTATTTTATAACTTTGTTTCCAAGAGGTTTCTATAACAACAACACCGGGATGTTAAATTCAAGAGATACAATCAGAACATTCTTAAGACAGACCGGTTCACCTTACAATATTGTTGATTCCGCGCTTTCAATTTTTGACAGTGTGACTTTTGTTGCGAAGTTTAATTTCAAATATGCATCCGACGGAACATACTATATCCAGACAAAACACAGAAACGCTCTTGAAACATGGAGTGCATCCGGAGTTGGATTTACTGCTTTAACAGACAACTTCTATAATTTTACAACAGCAGCTTCACAGGCATTTGGAAACAATGTGGATCCGACGCCAAATCCGGTTAAGTATGGTCTATTCAGCGGAGATGCTACACAGGAAGGTGTAGTTGATGTTGATGATCTGGTTCTGGTTTATAATGATGCCGTAAATTTCGGAAGCGGTTATTTAGTGACGGATGTGAACGGTGACGGCGTGGTCGACGTTGATGACCTGCTTATTATTTATAATAATGCATTCAATTTTGTTTCCGTAGCCAGACCATAACTTTTAAAAAATATTTCTAAATTATAAATGTAGGGCAGTAGTCATATACTGCCTTACATTAATTTTTTTTTAAATAATAAAATAACAAAAATTAATGAAGACTATTATTAAGATTTTTTTTACAGTATTTATAATATTTCAATTTCCCTTCAGTTCATTCTCTCAAAATCCCACATATCAGTTAATAGCTAAAAATTTTCAAAGGAGAACTCCGGATTCACTTACATTCGAAGTATATTTGCTGCACACAAATCCGGGAACGGCTGTTTTTACTTATGCCGCGGGTCAGTATTTTTTCAGATTCAATAATGCCATTGCAAACGGAGGTACATTATCATATAAGATAATATCCTCAGGTTTGCCAAACGGGTTTGTTCCTGTCAATCCGACTGTAACAGGCAATGAGCTCAGACTTGCAACGAATAATATTTCGATGATCAATGCGCCTTTAATATCAAGTACAGCTCCCGGAACGCTGGTAGTAAAGATGTCTCTGAAAACCACCACCACTTTCAACTGGACTTTGCCATTTGGGATCAGGTGGAGAAATTCCGATGATCCGCCGCTGTTTACAAAGGTAACAGCATTCGTCGGTACAACAGCAGTCAACATTACAACCGGAGCGACTCATTCTATTGATTCCACTGTCATCGGGATAACTCAGATCTCGAACCTAATCCCGGATAAATTTTTGTTAAATCAAAATTATCCGAATCCATTTAACCCTGCTACAATAATTAATTATCAACTGGCTTCAAATCAATTTGTGAGCTTAAAAATTTATGATGTAACAGGAAAGGAAACAGCTATCTTAGTAAATCAAAAACAAACCGCAGGAACTTATGCTGTCGATTTTAACGGTGTAGGTCTGCCAAGCGGCGTTTATTTTTACAGACTGGAGACAGGGGATTTTGTTGATACAAAACGTATGATGCTTATAAAGTAAATTTGCTTAATAATAAAAGCCGGTTAAAATTGCTTACCGGCTTTTATTTGTACTATGAAAATTTTAGAAAGTAAACTCGTAACCTAACTTAAAGACCTTCGCAGTGTTCTGCAATTTTTCCCCGTTAAGATTTATTACAGCATACACATTGCTTCCCGCGAAGAATTCATACTGCAATATTGAATTCCATAAAGCGCGTCTTGATAAATTGTCACGCTGAAAGTAGGATCGCAGATAAAGGTGTTTCACTATCTGGCAGTCAAGTCTTGTATTGAGAATGGTTCTTTTGGTAAAGCCATCATCGATAAAGTTCAGGCTCGCGCTTAAGGCAAGCTTGTCAAATAAGAACACATTACCATTGATGTAAGGATTTTTAATGAATGAACCGAAATACGGTCCGAAGAAATAACCGAAGCTAAGGAAGTTCGTACCGAGAAAAACATTCGCGGTATATTCCTGGGCAGTATTTGTTCTCGTAATCAATTCTCCGTTTTCATTAAAATCATTAGGACGGTTGTATTCAAAATACTGATTGAATCTCAGCCAGTCGGTAACTTTGTAATTTGTGCTAAAGAAAGCATTATTTTGAAATTTAAAATCACCCGGCAAGCCCGCTACTTCATCAAGTGTTTTCCCTCTGTACACACCGCCGTTGATATCCATATCACTGAAATACTTTCTGTCGAAGACGAATTTATATCCGCCCGAAAGATTTAGCTCATCATAGCTGTTTGGTAAAAATGTCTGCCCATTGAATGAAGTGTTAGCAATGAATCCCTTGTTGACGCGGTTATAGCTGACATCTGCATAGGGTCCTCCTGCGTCGTTAGATTGATAATAGCTGTACAACTGGTACGCGGCGCCGCTCTGATTAAAACCTCCATCATTGTTCCAACTGTTGGCGTACTGAAACTGTAACCTTACAGGATTTTCAGGGAAGCGATATTGTCCGTCGAAGCTTAGTATTTTTTCTTCGTATCCTGATTTCTGATTCTTTGAATAGATCATCAGGGAACCGAGATTGAAATTCCTTGAATTAAAATTCGGTCTTCCCACAAAAAAATTTCTTTTTTCACCTTCAACATTCCGGTCCTCAACATATACAGCACCTGCTTTTAGGACATCACTACGGTAAGTATAATTCAATCCATACTGTATATCATCGATGGCTCTTGTATAGAAAAGATTTATCGGAGTTCTGAAGATATCCAAATCCTTGCTGAAGAAAGGTCTCTTCTCCTGAAGAAAGATCGGTCTGCCGTATAAAGAGAATCTGAACGGATCGGCTTCAAGTGTCGATTCATCAGGGTTATATGTTGCTTTAAGCTTATTCTTATCAAGGCTTACATTAAAATCACCACCGAAATCAAGCGTGTCATTGTGAGTTTCATTAAAGCTCTGACCTACGACTATAGGTATTGCGCTGAAGTTCAGATCCAGCTTTTCATCGAAAGGTGTGACAAGATCAAATTTGTAAGTACTCTTTAAGGAAAGTAATTCACTGTCCGGGATAAGTGAGTAATAGTAATAATTGCCATCCTCCTTGTAAGAGAACATCTGAATATCAACACCGATCTGCTTCTTATTTTTGTTCTGAAGTCGGTCAACCGGGATCTTCACTTCGGTCTGTATATGTCCTGACTTTCCATTTTTAGGTTCTTTGATAATTTTTGAATTCACTTCCCACACCCAATCCCATTCATTGGACTGATTTCTCTGATTGTATATTACAGCGTCCCGCTGGTTATTAAGAAAGCTGAATGAAAAAAAATATCCGTTCTGGTTTTTATTCTCCAGATCAAGCAGAATGAAAAATTCATTTTCATCCTCGGTGCTACGATCGCGGGTAACGGATTTTGAGATGATCTTGCCTTTTGGATAATAGTCAAAAGCAAAGTAGATTGCATCCTTAGTCTGCTTTATAAATACAACGGTGCTGTCAAAGGTATTATCTTCTGTTTTCGGAATGAATTTAAAAAATTTTGAAAAGACCTTTGATCCTACCCACTCTGATTCGTTTATAGTTCCGTCAATAGTGGGACTTTCGATCTTAACACTCTGGCTTTGGGAAAAGGAAGAATTGCATATCAGAAGGGAAAGCAGTAATAAAAAGCTAGTAAATATTTTTTTCATGATACCGCAGTTTAAAATTCATAAAATTATTCTATATAGAAATTATTATTTTGATTTACAAGATGTTAAAAAATTTTAAATCGATAAACGGAAATTAACGGATAAGGTTTCAATTAAATTATTTCTTAAAAATTTCCAGAAAGGATATTATAAAGCAGGTCAACAATTATATTATAATTGACCTGCAGTTATATCATCATGGAGAATTTTTATTTGTTTGGCTGAGGAGTAGTCCTGAGATAGGGTTTAACTTTTGTAAATCCTTTGGGGAATTTCTTTTCAGCGTCTTCATCCGAGATAGAATTAATTATAATGCAGTCATCACCGTCTTTCCAGTTCACAGGTGTCGCTACACTGTACTTTGCAGTAAGCTGCAGTGAATCGATCGCCCGGAGGATCTCATTAAAGTCGCGCCCGGTCGATGCAGGATAGGTGAGAGTCAGCTTTACTTTTTTATCAGGTCCTACAATGAAAACCGATCTTACAGTAAGCTTGTCATTTGCATTCGGATGAATCATATCGTAAAGAGTAGAAACATTTTTATCATCATCGGCTATCATTGGAAAGTTAACGGTTGTGTTTTGAGTCTCGTTGATATCATTTATCCATTTTTTGTGTGAGTCAAGAGGATCAACACTTAGACCGATAACCTTTGTGTTCCTTTTGTCGAACTCGCCTTTAAGTTTTGAAACCATTCCGAGTTCGGTAGTGCAGACAGGAGTAAAGTCTGCCGGATGTGAAAATAAAACTCCCCATTTATCACCGAGCCAGTCGTGAAAAGATACTTCACCTTCTGTTGTCTCGGCTTTAAAATCGGGAGCAATGTCGCCTAATCTTACTGCCATAAATTTTTTGTTTAAAGTTTAAAGAAAAATTTAATTTGTTGAATGATTTGTTTGACCAATACAAATTTACGCAAGTCGGGTTTAAAATAAAATGATAATGAAGATAGGCTTGTCATTCCCGACCGCCTGCATATCTATTTCATGAATGACAGAGCAATTTTCCTGCAGGCGAGTTCCCCCCAGTCTTGTCATTCCCGACCGCCTGCATATCTATTTCATGATGACAGAGCAATTTTCCTGCAGGCGAGTTCCCCCCAGCCTTGTCATTCCCGACCGCCTGCATATCTATTTCATGATGACAGAGCAATTTTCCTACAGGCGAGTTCCCCCCAGTCTTGTCATTCCCGACCGCCTGCATATCTATTTCATGATGACAGATCAATTTTCCTGCAGGCGAGTTCGGGAATCCCTGAATCGAAGCACAAGCATTTACTCGGAAGTAAGTGTTTGTGCTCGATTCATAGATGACCCAGAGGGTACCGATCAATAATTAATTATCAATTATCAATTATCAATGTTCAATTTCGATTTGATGAAATGTTTGTGTTGCGATGAGGAGATTCCCGAACTCGCCTGCACGAAGTGTGTTCTTGACTTTATGATGTTGCTATGCAGGCGGTCGGGAATGACAATGCGAGATAAATGTCTGGGTTTCGATTCAGGGATTCCCGAACTCGCCTGCACGATGACTGCTTCTGACTTT
>JAWXBH010000060.1:0-9608 GCA_034439935.1 bacterium | reverse complement strand
TAATTAGTAATTAGTAATTAGTAATTAGTAATTAGTAATTAGTAATTAGTAATTAGTAATTAGTAATTAGTAATTAGTAATTAGTAATTAGTAATTAAGTTAAAGCTCTGCCATTTCTTCAAGATCAAAAAAATCCTTATACTTTGTAGGAAGAAGTTCTTTCAAGGCAACGCCCGCCTGCTCTGTCGTCGGAGGTATACCATGCCATTTGTAATTATCTTCCATGAAGGAAACTCCCCTGCCCATGAATGTATTCGCGATGATCACTTTCGGCTGACCTTTAAATGCCTTAGCTTCATCAAGCGTATCAAGTATCTGCTGCATGTTGTGTCCGTCGATGTCATATACTTTCCAGTTGAACGCGGTGAACTTGTCCGCGAGAGGTTCAAGTCCAAGAACATTTTCAGTCCTGTTATCGATCTGGCATCTGTTCCTGTCAATGATCATTGTTATGTTATCAACCTTATGATGAGCTGCCGTCATTACCGCTTCCCACACCTGACCTTCCTGAAGTTCACCGTCGCCGCAGATGCAGTAGACATAATTATCCTTTCCGTTCAATCTTAAGCCGAGAGCTGTCCCCACTGCGACAGATAATCCCTGACCGAGCGAACCCGAGGCGATCTCAACACCGGGTACACCGTGAGTTTTAGGCGGTGCGGGATGTCCCTGCAATCTTCCGTTGATCCTTCTCAATGTCTTCATTTCCTCGATCGGGAAAAATCCTCTTCGTGAAAGTGTTGCATACCAGACAGGAGCAATGTGTCCGATCGAAAGAAAGAAATAATCTCTCTCTGAATACTCATTGTCAGCGCTATCAATATTCAGTTTATTAAAATATAGTGCAGTGAAAATATCAGCCATTCCGAGCGGTCCGCCGGAATGTCCTGTCTGAGCTATGACAAGCATATTAATTATGTCTCGCCTTATCTGACGCGCCATTTCATTAAGATCTTCAATTGATTTAAGATTAGGATTTTTGCTCATTGCTTTGATTTATTGGTTAAAAGTTATTTTTATTATTTAATTGGGTTTGTATCTGACAATCTTATGAATCTTATGAATCTTTTTTATACAATTCCATTACCGGAGAAATATGTTTCAGTAAGACAACAATGCAAATTGCCGAGCAGAACGCGAACAGGAACTGAAACTGATTTGGCAGCCCCTGCAAAGATGGATAATCAAACCTTAAAATATATCCCTGTAAAAATACCAACGAGACCGGAAGAAGCATCAGTCCTATCACAGTTGCTATATGAACGTTCTTCACGAGCTTGCTTAGGATAAAGAAAAATAAAAGCCATATCAATACAACTGTAAAATTAATTACGAGAAGTATGCCGGCTCCCGTGGCAAGTCCCCTTCCTCCTTTGAATTTAAGCCAGACAGAATAGTTATGTCCGAGTAAAAGAAATAAAGCAGTGATCAGTATATAAGTGGGGTCAAATCCGGAGAACATCATAAACCATAGTACAGGCAGCGCGCCTTTTAAAAGATCAACGATCAGAACAATAATCCCGTCTGTCTTTGAATTGGTAACATCGAAAGTATTTCTCGCGCCGATATTACCTGTTCCTTCAATTGTTAATTTTTTCTTATGCTTGATCCTGACAAGCAGGTATGCTGTTGGAAATGAACCTATAAGATAAAAAATGATGCAGACGTAAATTATTCCCATCAAAAATTATTTAACATCAAGAACCCTTGCAACGATAATGCCGCCTTGCTTTTTATTGCCCAGTATATAATCCTGTAATTCCATCGGTGAAATTTCAACCTGCTTATCTTTAAGTGACGCGTTAAGAAGATAAGTCTTTCCGTTCTCTTTGTATACATAACCTGTATGGGCAACATCAAGTCCGTCGATCCTTGATGTGATCCCAACTATGTCCCCTGTCTGAAGCTTGTCATAAACACCCGGAATATCTTCAACCGGAATGTAATAGATGTCTCTGGTATTAATCTTATTTTCTGTGTCACCGATCAGTGAATAATTATTATCATCGGCAAGCTGCTTGTAGGAATTTCTGTGTCCGGACATAAAGTTTATTGTTTTACCGTAAAGAACGCCGCCGATATCTTTAGTAATATCTTTTACAATTCCTTTCTGTTCATTATCATAGATCCAGTCTGAGAAGTAATGAAGGCGTGAAGGGTAGCCGGAGTTCTGTCCATCACGGTATCTGATCTTTTCAAGTTCAGCTTTATAATCCTCAATGTCAGTCTTACCTGATTTTATCAGACGTGAAAATATAAGCGCATTCTCGACAAAGGTAACGCAGTCAAGACCTGTGATGTTAATTACAAGCTCTTCTGAATTAGGATTTTCATCGAGTGTTCCGGCGACGTAAGGTGTTCCAATAAAGGTTTTACCAACTTCAGCGATAAGCTCGTTGATGGGAAGCTCTTTTAAAGATGCATCGAAAGACTTAAGCTTCTTTGAGCATTTCATCTTTTCATAATCATCAATTGGATTTGTAAGATTAGTAAGATCATTAATATTCTTTGCGAAGGAAAAATTTGGCTGAATGTAGATCAGCAGTAAAAGGAAAGTTAATGCAAACTGCTTAACTATTGTGTTCATTTTTTTTAGATTTTAATTAATTTAAACATTATTAATTTTAATTTAAACTTAAAACAAGACTTGAAAAAGATTTCAATAAGGAAAGCCGGTAAAAAAGATTCCGCAGACATATTAAGACTCATCAATGAGCTTGCGGAATTTGAAAAGCTTCAACCACCGGGTAAGACAGAAAGGAAGAGACTAATAAAGGATGCCTTTTCAAAAGATCCTCCCTTCAGAATTTTACTGGCAGAAGACTCGGGTAAAATTGCCGGATACGCTTTTTACTTCTTCACATACTCCTCTTTCCTTGCAAGAAACTCACTTTATCTTGAAGATATTTTCATTTCAGAAAATTACCGCAGCAAAGGTATAGGAAAGTTGTTCTTTGAAAAGCTGATCTCCATTGCAAAAAAAAATAAGTGCGGAAGACTGGAGTGGGTTGTGCTTGACTGGAATGTTAATGCGATCAGATTTTATGATAAGCTTGGCGCTAAGGAGCTCAAGGAATGGAAGACTTACCGGTTCACAGATCTTTGAAAATGCGATTAAACTATTAATAATCAAGGATTGTCTTTATGTTAACATTGCCTATAGGAAATTACCAAAAAATATTTATTTTTTTTATATTTAAATTGTTATTGAGAATTTAAAAAAATTTGAACGAAAGTAATTTAAATATAAACAGCCCTGATGATGAATTAATAAATGCATTTACAAAAGGAGATCAGAATGCTTTTAATCTGATCGTCAGGAAATATCAGAAGAAGGTATACTGGACGGTCAGGAAAATGGTGCTTGATCATGATGACGCTGATGATATTACACAGGAAGTTTTTTTGAAGCTGTACCGGTCAGTAAGTGAGTTCAGAGGAGAATCAAAGTTCTTTACTTATGTTTATAAAATTGCGATCAATTATTCACTGAACCATCTCAGCAAGAATAAAAAAATATTAGCAAGAAAATCAGACATGGATAACAGTCACATAAAGTCACATTACAAAAGCGCAGACGAAGACATGAACGCAACTGAAAAGACACGGCTTCTTGAAGAAGCCATTGAATCATTACCCGAGCAGCAGAGAGCGGTATTTAATATGAGATATTATGACAACCTTTCTTATGATGAGATATCCAACATTATGAATAAATCTGTCGGAGGAATGAAAGCCAACTATTTTCATGCAATAAAAAAACTTGAGAAGTACCTGAAGCAGCACAAGAATTATGAAGCAATGGAAATCAATTAACTATTAAGATTATGAAAACGAAATACAACACGGAAGATCTTGTTCACAGCTTACCAGATTACATTTCGGATAAGATCAGTGACGATGCGCTTATAACAGCGATTGAATCGGAGATCGAAAATAATTCCGAATTCAAAAGTGAGTACGATGATTTAAAGAAGACATTCAACTTTCTCAAGACGGCGGAGCTTGAAGGTCCGAATGAAAATTATTTTAACAATCTTTCTGTAAAGATCAATCAAAGGATAGATAATGAAAATGTGGTAGGGAGTTTCTGGCAAAGATTATCACCTGTTTGGAAAATTCTTCTTCCGGCTATTCCCATAATAATCGCTGCGTTAATACTGTTCAATGTTTTCAGGAATGAAACGACAGAGACAAAAACTACCGGGAATGAAATTCAGACAACACCTCCGGCTGAAAAGAAAGTTGAAGCCGTTTCTCCGAAGGAAGAATTGAAAGACAACTCTCTGACCAAGAGCGAAACTCAGGTGAATGAATCACCTGTCATGACAGGTAAGACTTATTCATCTAAGGAAAAAGATACCAAGAGTTTACAGGCAAACAATGATCTTACGACAGACAGATCTTCCGGCATTGGACTTCGCGGAAGCGGTGTTGACCTTAAGAGCATTTCTCAGAATCTTAATCAGAATGTGCTTGCCGATAATATCGAGAGTACTGATAACAATGACGAAATGTTGTATCCTGCAGAAAGCGATGAGGAAACTCTTGAACAGGATTTTTATGATCTTACACCACAGCAGCAGAAAGAGATCCTTGATGATCTGAAGAACACACAAATTTAAAAAACATAATATGAAAATTCTCAAACTCTTTTTCTTCATTGCAGCATTGCTTGCCTCTGATCTTTGCTTATCACAAAAAGAGCATGACGGAAAAAAATTCAATGATGAGATCGACACAATAATGCGGCAAAAGCTTGTAGAGAGACTTGGTCTTGACGAATCATCCGCCGATAAATTTGTGACGACCTACAAAGATAATAATAAACAGATCCGGATGATTAATAAAGAGAGGAAGGAATTATTCCGGTCGATCGAGCTTGATCCTGCTGCAACCGACATGGACAGCAAGCTTGACAAGATGCTTGAGCTGGAGACGAAGATCGTCGATCAGAAAAAGATTTTTTTTAATGAATTGCGGCTGTTCCTTACACCGCAGCAGATCGCAAAGACGATGCTGCTTCGAAAGAACTTTGAAAAGAAATTACGTAAAGAAATAAATAATAAAAGAAGGAAAGATAAAGATGAAAAAGGTGACAAGGATGATAAAGGAGAAAAATGATTACTTCTTTTCTTCACTGTAAGTTTTAATTGCAAGTAAATGCCATGTCACTCCGGCGCCGATAGCCATTAATAGAATTCTCACGTAAATCAGTTCAGTTGCGAATATCGCCGAATAGCCAATCCCAAGCCATAATACCACCAGTGACAATACCTTTGATCCTATCGTCATTCCTCTACCCGATCTGTAATTTGAAAGATATTTACCGAAGAGCTTATTAGTGTGAAGCATTCTGTAAAATGTTTCCGAGCTTCTCGCAAAGCACCACGCGGCAAGAATTAAAAATATTGTAGTGGGAAGCAGAGGCACAAGCATACCCAGAATCCCCATAGCTGTGAGCAATACACCGCTGACAATAAAAATCCATCTGACCAAAATATTTTTGCTGATCTTCATTTCTCCGTTGGTTCTCTTTTCCATTTCTGATTTTAATTTATTCCGTATTCCTTAAAAACTTGTACGTTTCGGTTTGAGAATTGATTCTCTCCCCTTCTTTTTCATTATTATAAATATTGTTCTGATATCTATTTATTACACGTGACTTTACATTATCACTCAATTGAAATCCGATGATAGTTTTAATTTTCTTCTTCAGCTCATCGCTGTGAATTGGGAATGCTATTTCGATCCTCCGGTTGAGATTTCTTTTCATCCAGTCTGCCGAAGCAAGAAAAATCTTTTCATCACCTCGGTTATGAAACATAAAGATCCTGCTGTGCTCGAGATATCTGTCAACTATGCTGATGACATGAATGTTCTCACTCAGACCTTTTATTCCCGGGATCAGACAGCAAATCCCTCTCACAATAATATTTATCTTTACCCCGACATTGGATGCCTCGTAAAGCTTCCCTATCATCTTACTGTCTTCAAGACTATTGAGCTTGATTGTAATGCATGCTTCAATTCCGTTACGGGCATTTTTAATTTCATTATTGATCAGCTTAAGAAAACTTTTTTTCATATTGAACTGAGCTGCGAGCAATGTCTTAAATTCATGATCCTTTATTCTGCCTTCAAGTATTTCAAACAGTATGCTGACTTCATCAATTATTTTTTTTTCAATTGTGAAAAAACCAAAATCCGAATAGATCTTTGCAGTTTTCTCATTGAAGTTTCCCGTTGAAAGATAGCAGTAATTTTTATCTGCACCGTTTTCTGTTCGTATTACAAGACACATTTTTGCATGAACTTTCAGACCCGGGATGCTGAAAAGCATTACTGCACCGGCTTCCTCAAGCATCCTTGCATATTTAATGTTGAGCTCTTCATCGAACCTCGCCTTTATTTCCGAAAAGACAGTAACCTTCTTACCATTATTCAGCGCGTTAAGAAGGAGATTGATGACGCGTGAATCTTTTGCAGCACGGTATAATGTAATTTTTATTTCTGTAACCTGCGGATCATCTGATGCCGCTTCAATAAAATTCAGTACGGAGTTAAAAGACTCGTAAGGAAAATGTACAAGCTTGTCACCTTCAGAAATTGTCTCAAAAATATTAACGCTGCTGTTCAGATCCTTATTTATGATCTCCGGATTCTTATCATATTCAAGATCCTTAATGTACGGATGGGGAAAATTAAAAAAATCACTGAAATTGTGATAGCGAGCACCGGGTATAAGATCATCCTTATCAAGAGCCAGAGAGTCCTGTAAAAATTTCAGTGTCTTTTTCGTACACATATTGTCATATAGAAACCTGCTCGGTGATCCGGTGTTTCTTTTGTTGAGACCTTTCCTGATCTTCTCAAGCAGACTTCCTGTGAACTCATCATCAATGTAAAGATCAGCATCCCGGGTAAGCTTAACGGAACAAATTTCTTCAATCCTGTAACCGGTAAAAATATCACTGATGTTTGCCCGTAATACATCATCAAGAAAGATAATATTTGTTTCACCTTGCTGCGACGGCATTACAATGAATCTCGGAAGTTTATCTGTAGGAATTTCCACAAGCCCGTATGCAAATTTGCTCTGCTTTGCTTTTGAATCCTTTGAAGTCATCGCAACGGCAAGATACAATGCACCGGATCTCAGGAACGGCTTAAGCTTTTTTTTAATGAGCAACATTGGATTGGCATATAGCCGTACTCTTTCCAGAAAATATTCCTTCACAAAATTATTCTCATCGTCATTCAGCTCCCTTTCATTCTTAATGAAAATATTATTCCTGTTCAGGTCGGGAAGGATCCGGGTTTTATAAATTATTCCTAATTTTGTCTGCAGAATGTTTACTTCCGCATGAATTTGTTTCAGTGATAATTCAGCATCAAGTCCGATATCTTCAGCAGAATGCTTTTTCAATCTCAGCAGACTTCTGATGGACGCCACTCTTACTTTAAAGAACTCTTCAAGGTTTGAAGAAAAGATCGCAAGAAATTTTATTCTGTCAAACAACGGGACAGTGTTGTCCGCGGCTTCCTGTAAAACCCTGTGGTTAAAAGAAAGCCAGCTCAGTTCCCTGTCAAAAAATTTCATCTGTTGGTTTTAGAAATGTATTATGTGTAATATTTTTTCGGATAGTCAAACGATTTGAAAATACCTTTGCCGAAGTCCGCTTCATTCCAGCGATCTGTATTAAACTCAATACCAAATACGCCTGAAGTAGGAATGTTGTCAACTCCGTAATTTGTAAGCGAGTTTGCAAAATAAGTGATCTCCGGATTATGACTTACAATAAATACAGCTTTATATTTGTCATCAATGGCTTTGATCATTTCAAGCATGTCAGATGCATCAGCCATATAAAGCTTTTTAGTGGCAATGATCTTCTTCACTTTATAGTCTGCTTCTTCTGCGATTATTTTTGCAAATTCAAATGCTCTCACTGCTGTGCTTGACATTATGAGATCAGGAGTGATCTTCTTCTTCGTGAGAATTTTCGCCATCAGCGGTGCATCGCGGATCCCTCTTTTATTGAGTGGTCTGTCATGATCGCTAAGCTCCGGCTCCTTCCAGCTTGACTTTGCATGACGTATTAAATATAGTTTAAGTGACATACGGAAATGTTTTAATTAATTCAAAAGATCAATAGACGTTGGTGTGACCATAAAAGCGATTATGTATGCGATGACAGAAATAATTAAACCGTACATAAAGATCGTATAGCATATCCTTAAATATTTATATTTTCGTCCGAGGACTTGTCCGAGAAAATAAAAATCTTTTATCATACTTCCGTATAAAAAATCCTTATCATTCATCATTTCATTCATCCCCCATTCAAAATCTTTAAGATTCATATTGTAAAAGTTGCCAAAGAACAAAAGATTGGTTCTCTTCTTGTGGATATCGTCTTTTGTAAATATTCCTGTTGTGATCTTAGGTCTTGTAACAAGAACCGCAAAGATTATGCAAGTGAGACTTACCAGCAGTAAGAGAAATGTCGGGATGATCAGTTGGGGGTTAACGTCAAGCTTTCTGATCAATACCGTTACGATCGCTCCGATAATAAGTGTATTGATGCTGATCATTATATTCGCTTTACCGTCAGCCATTCCGCTGAATTCAACGTGAGTCCTTACCGTATTTCTGAACATGGTTTCAATACCTCTGTCCGACTTCGAACCGGCTTCTTTCTTCGCCTCTATTTTTTGCTTTTCTATTTCAATCTTTTGATTCTGCTTGACATCGGATTCCTGTTCTTCAGCTTTTTTTCTGTATCTCTTCTGTAGCTTTATTAATACATCTGCTTTTCCGCCGTCAAGAGATTTCCTTGCATACCTTGTAAAGAATTTATGAGTTGTAAGAAAATCTATGTTAAGCTTGAGCCAGTCGATCTCTGTGTATTGCTTGTTATTGGACTTCTCCCATTCCACTCTGAGAAGTTCTGATTTGTCGCTGAATTCTTTTGTCCCGAGATGAAAAAGGTCCGCGTCACAAATTACTTCCTCGAGCAGGTTACCGGGGGACTGCGGATATCTTGTCGCATTGATACATCCGATTATTTTTTCAATGTTCTCAGCCTTATAATTATTTTCCTTTAGAAATTTTTCAGCAATATCCACACTTACATCTTCATGATTTTCACTTCTTTCAGTAAAACCTGTATCATGGAACCATGCTGCAACCGTCACTATCTCAAGTTCTTCCGGAGCAAGCCCGGTTTTGTTACCGATCTTCCTTACAGCATCCACAACATCTTCGGTATGCTTGTAATTATGGTAGACATAAATACCCGGCAGCTTTCTTTTCATCAGGTCAAAGACAAAATCCGATGAAGCTTCGCTGATGCTCTTACTATTTTGCAAATTCTGGTTTTTAATTTTATTCAAAATAAAAAAATTAATGTAGAGAATAAACTGACTATGGATTGTCATAAGATTTGTAAGATTCGTAGACAGGTTGATCAGCTTTTCATCTTATAAGCATTTACTTTTCAACTTTCAACTTTCAACTTTTCAACTTTCAACTTTCAACTTTTCAACTTTCAACTTTTCAACTTTCAACTTTTCAACTTTCAACTTTTCAACTTTCAACTTTT
>JAWXBH010000059.1:0-11301 GCA_034439935.1 bacterium | reverse complement strand
CTCCAAACACTCCAAACACTCCAAACACTCCATACACTCACCAGTCGTACCTCAACTGATTAAAGATACAAAAACAAATATGTCTTGTAATAAAAAGCAATTAAGATTATTTTAGCAGAGTCTTAATTCTTAAAGCCCTCCTCAAAATTGCTTTAAAATTCAGAAAGTATTAACCTAAATAATTTAATTGAAAAATTTAACTTACAATACAAAGCTAAGGAATATTGCTATTATTGCACACGTTGATCATGGAAAGACAACGCTGGTGGATCACATGTTTCGTCAAAGCGGAATGTTTCGCGAAAATCAGGAAGTTGCCGAACGGGTAATGGACAACATGGATCTTGAACGTGAAAGAGGTATTACCATTGCTGCAAAAAACTGTTCTATAAAATGGGACGATGTAAAAATTAACATACTTGATACTCCGGGTCACGCGGATTTTGGAGGTGAAGTTGAACGGGCATTGATGATGGTGGATGGAGTTATTCTGCTGGTTGATGCTTCCGAAGGTCCTTTACCTCAGACAAGATTTGTTCTTAAAAAAGCTCTTGAAGCAAATTTAAAAATAATTGTTATAGTCAATAAAATTGACAGAAAAGATGCTAGAGTGGAAGAAGTGCTAAATGAAATTTATGACCTTTTCATTGATCTTGATGCAACTGAAGTACAGATAGAATTCCCTGTGCTGTATGCAATAGGACGCGAAGGGATAGCGCAGAAAACAGCGGATGAAAAGGGAAAGGATCTCAGCCCGCTTTTCGATCTTATAATTCAGGAAATTCCACCACCATCCTTTGATGAAACAGAACCTTTTCAATTGCTGGTTGCTGATCTTGATTATTCTGATTATGTCGGAAGACTTGCCATCGGTAAGATCTCTAACGGATCTATTCACCAAAATGATGAACTTGTGTGCATTAATGAAGATGGTGAAAACCTTCCGCTGAAGATTTCAAAACTTCAGGTATATGAAGGTGTTAATTTTAAAGATGCTGAAGTTGTGCATGCCGGTGATATTGCTATACTTGCGGGCATTGAAGATGTACACATCGGTGATACGATCTGCACTAAAGAAAATCCAAAGCCATTGAAAAGAATTGCAGTGGATGAACCCACGATATCAATGATGTTTTTTATAAATACATCACCACTATCAGGACGTGAAGGAAAAATTGTTCAGTCAAACAAGATCCGCGAACGCCTGCATAAGGAAACATTGAGCAACGTTGCTCTGAAGGTTGAAGACTCTGAAGACGGCGACAGTTTTAAGGTTAAAGGAAGAGGTGAGTTTCAGATGGTTATACTTATTGAAACAATGAGACGCGAGGGTTATGAGCTGAGCGTCGGAAGACCTCAGGTTATTTATAAAAAGAAAGACGGTAAAACACTCGAGCCGATCGAACATTTATTTATTGATTGTGATGAAAGCTTTGTGGGGATAGTTTCTGAAAAGCTCTCAAGAAGAAAAGGAAGAATGATAAATCTTGTAAATCACGGCACAGGAAGAGTACGGATCGAATTCAGCATCCCTTCACGTTCTCTTATAGGATACAGAAATGAATTTCTTACCGATACCAGAGGAACAGGAATTATGAATTCCTATCTTCAGGGTTATGAAGAGTACAGAGGTGATTTCCCAACAAGACTTACGGGATCACTTGTTTCAGACCGAACAGGCACAGCGCTTTCGTATTCGTTGTATAATCTTGAACCGAGAGGAACATTATTCTCCGTTCCAAATGAGCCGGTGTACGAAGGTATGATAGTCGGCGAGCACAACCGCGACAATGATCTTGATGTAAATCCAACCAAAGGAAAAAAATTATCCAACATGAGAGCATCGGGAAAAGATGAAAGTATGATCCTTACTCCGGTCGTTCCGATGACACTTGAAAAAGCGATTGAGTTTATTAAAAATGATGAGATAGTCGAAGTCACACCGAAAAGTGTAAGACTGAGAAAATCTATTCTGTCCTCTCAGACACGTCATACCAACAGAGGCAAGGCGTACGCGGCAACAGATAATTAAGAATTACAAATTAATAAGTGTTAAAATATGTCAAAGCATAGCTTAGAAGAGAAAGTTGAAGATCTGAAAATTGTAAAGATAAAGAGGCATATCTTTCTATGCTGTGATCAGACAAAGCCAAAGTGCTGTGACAAAAAGGACGGTTTGGAATCGTGGGATTATCTTAAGTCGAGGTTAAAGGAGTTGAATTTGACCGAGGATGGCGGAGTCTTCAGAACCAAAGCGAATTGTCTGAGAATATGTCAGGACGGACCTTTGGCGGTTGTATATCCTGAAGGAGTATGGTATCATTCCTGCACGCCTAAAGTTATCGAAAGGATCATTCAGGAGCATTTGATAAAAGGAGAAATTGTAAGAGAATACATGATCGATACCGGTAAAGATTTTGCAGACAATACTTTGAGAGAATCAAATTTATAATTTAAATAAATAAACATAAGTCTTATGGAAACAGCAGAGCTTACAAAGTTTAAAGATTTCAAATACATACGTCCTGATCTGGAAGTGTTTGCAGAAAGGTTCGGACTGTTGTTAAAAGAATTTCAAATTGCCGGTTCAGGGAAAGAGCAATATGAAGCTTTGAAAAAGATAAATGAAGTGAGAAAAGACTTTGATACCATGAGGAGCATTGCGTCGATCAGATATACGATTGATACAGAGGATAAATTTTATAATTCTGAGCATGAGTATTTTGACAATGCAGGACCGGTTTATTCCGGTTTCAGAAAACAATTGTATGCTGCATTGCTCGAGTCTGAATATGCAGATGAGCTTAAAGAACATACCGGAAATGAATTGTTCGAAATTGCAAAGCGATATATGAAAACTTATAGTCCTGAAATTATAGAGGATCTTAAGCTGGAAAACCGTCTGGCAACTGAGTATGTCAGATTGATCGCCTCAGCGAAGATCACTTTTGAAGGAGAAGAAAGAAATATCGCGGGGATGGCTCCTTTCCTTGAATCGATGAACAGGGAAGTAAGAAAAAATGCATCCGAAACCAAATGGAAATTTTTCGAAGATAATGAAGAAAGTTTTGACAGAATTTATGACGAGCTTGTAAAGGTAAGAACATCTATCGCAAAAAAACTCGGGTATGAGAATTTCATTCAGCTTGCTTATGACAGAATGGACAGGTCGGGATACTATCCTGAGGACATTGCTAAGTTCCGGGATTCTGTAAAAACTTTTATTGTACCTGTAAATGAAAGAGGCAGAGAGATAAAGAAAAAACAGCTTGGGCTTGATAAGCTTTATTATTATGATTCGGGATTTGATTTTAAAGATGGTAATCCTGATCCCAAAGGACCTCCGGAATGGATTGTTGAAAAAGCAAAAAAAATGTATGAAGATCTTTCAGAAGAAACGGGAAAGTTCATAAATATTATGATCGATGATGAGCTGATGGATCTTTATAACAGAAAAGGAAAAGCTGCAGGCGGTTACTGCTCATATATTCCTAATTATGAAAGTCCTTTTATATTTGCGAATATGAACGGTACTTCACATGACATAAAAGTTCTTACTCACGAAGCCGGTCACGCTTTTCAGGCGTACGAAAGCAGATATTTTGAAATGCCTGAATACGTTCATCCCACACTTGAAGCCTGTGAGATACATTCAATGAGCATGGAATTTATTACCTGGCCGTGGATGGAATTATTTTTTGAGGAGGATACTGATAAATTTTTGTATTCACATCTTGTCCGCGCTTTAAAATTTATTCCTTATGGTTGTACCGTAGATGAATTTCAGCATTATGTTTATACAAATCCTGATGCAACACCGAAAGAGCGCAAGATAAAGTGGAGAGAGATCGAAAATAAATACAGTCCATGGACCAATTATGAAGGAAATGATTTTCTTGAAAGAGGAGGATTTTGGTTTCAGCAGGGTCACATATTCCGAAGACCATTTTATTATATAGATTACTGTCTTGCTCAGATTTGCGCGCTTCAGTTCTGGAGAAAATGTAATAATGACAAGGACATTGCCTGGGAAGATTATGTACGTCTCTGCAAAGCCGGCGGCAGCAAGCCATTTCTTGAACTTCTGGATGTGGCAAAGATAGATTCGCCTTTTGACAGAAACGTTGTTAAGTCAATTGTTGAATATGTCAGCGAATGGCTGAACAATGTTGAAAAAGAATTTGAGTTGGAGAATTAAGTTTCACCAAAATATATTTGCTCAAATTTTCTTAACGAAAATTATTCAGCAGGGATTGTAATATATGCAATCCCTGTTTTTTATTAATACAAAAATAAAATGCCTCTTTTAGAATTCACAAAAAAAGGTATATACTGCAGTCAGGCGAATATTTATATCGATCCATGGAAGCCCGTTGATCATGCGGTCATTACTCACGCACATTCAGATCATGCACGGCATGGCAGCAAATCTTATCTTGCTCACCGGCTCTCTGTTCCTGTAATGAAGTACAGGCTCGGAGCCGATATAAATGTTCAGTCTGCGGAATATGGCGACTCAATTGATATGAACGGGGTGAAGATCTCTCTTCATCCTGCCGGGCACATTCCCGGCTCTGCTCAGGTCAGACTTGAATATAAAGGTGAAGTGGCGGTTGTGTCAGGTGATTACAAGCTTGAGGATGACGGACTCAGTGAAGCATTTGCTCCATTGAAGTGTAATACTTTTGTCAGCGAATCCACGTTCGGACTTCCGATCTACAAATGGAAGAAGCAGGATGAAATTTTTTCTGATATCAACAACTGGTGGCAAAGTAATAAAGAGAAAGGTAAAGCTTCTGTCATTTGCGGTTACTCACTCGGGAAAGCACAAAGGATTTTGTATAATGTCGACAAAAGTATCGGCAAAATATTCGGACATGGTGCTGTATCAATGATAAATGAGATAATGATCAATGCAGGGCTCGACCTTCCGCATATAGAAAGAGTAACTCCGCAGACAGCAAAAAAAGATTTTACGGGTTCACTTATAATTGCTCCTCCTTCTGCATTAGGAACTCCATGGCTCAAGAAGTTCGAACCTTATTCCCTTGGATACGCTTCCGGCTGGATGAATGTAAGAGGCGCAAAACGCCGGCGTGCACTTGATATCGGATTTGCTTTGTCTGACCACGCAGACTGGAATGAACTGAATCAGGCTATTGAATTTACAGGTGCTGAGAACATCTACGTTACTCACGGCTATACTGCTGTATTTGTAAAATGGCTCAGGGAAAAAGGATACAATGCCTTTGAACTTGAAACGAAGTTCGTTGGTGAAGATGCGGATGAAGAGTAATTACTAATTACTAATTACTAATTACTAATTACTAATTACTAATTCCTAATTACGAATTACTAATTACTAATTACTAATTACTAATTACTAATTCTTTACAAACTTTTTAACTTTTAACTTTCAACTTTTAACTGCTTTTATTGAAACGCTTCTCAGAATTTTTCGCTGATCTTGACAGGACTAACAAGACCAATGAACGCATTGAAATTATAAAAGATTATTTCAATCAGGCTTCAGATGACGACAAGCTATGGACACTGTATCTTTTTTCAGGCGGAAAGATAAAGAAGAAGTATAATACATCTCATATAAGAGATTGGGCGATCGAGTATTCACAGTTGCCCGAATGGCTTTTCTCTGAATCATATCATTCTGTTGGTGATCTTGCAGAAACCATTTCACTTGTGCTACCCAAGCCCGAAAAATTATCCGATAAGACACTGAAGGAATGGATAGAGTTTGTCGAATCCATGAATTCCTTTACCGAGGAAAAAAGAAAGGAAAGTATCATCGATGCCTGGAATGGTCTGGATCAAAATGAAAAGTTTGTTTTCAACAAGCTGCTTACGGGTTCATTCAGAGTCGGGGTTTCACAGAAAACTTTCGTAAACGCGATCTCGCAGCTTGAGAACATTGAAGCGAATGAAGTGTCGCACCGGTTAATGGGCGGCTGGAATCCCAGGAACATAACTTATGATGAACTGCTGCGAAGTGAAACAATAGATACTGAAACATCAAAGCCGTATCCTTTTTATCTGGCATACTCTGTTGAAGATAATCCCGAGGAACTTGGTGAGCCGTCAGACTGGCATGCCGAATGGAAATGGGATGGTATAAGAGGTCAGCTTATTTTCAGGAACGGGGAACTGTTCATCTGGTCGAGAGGGGAAGATCTCATTACGGAAAAATTTCCCGAGCTGGAGATCATCAAAACATTTCTACATGAAGGTATCGTGCTTGACGGTGAGATAATGTGTTATGCTGAGGGTAAGCCGCTTCCGTTCAATCTTCTTCAGACAAGGATCGGCAGAAAAAATGTTACAGCAAAAATATTGAAAGACGCTCCGGTAGTATTTATGATCTATGACATACTTGAATTCAGCGGCGAAGATGTGCGCAGTAAAAGTCTCGATGAAAGGAAACAGATCCTGGATTCATTGAAGAACCGTCTTGAAGATATTGGTGTAGTTAAATTTTCAGATAAAATAAATTTCAGCAGCTGGGAACAGCTTAGGGAATTACGGATGCAATCCAGAGATCTTTCGACTGAAGGCATAATGCTGAAGAGAAAGAATTCATCATACCAGGTCGGGCGTAAAAAGGGCGACTGGTGGAAGTGGAAGATCAATCCTTACACCATTGACGCGGTAATGATCTACGCTCAGAAAGGTCATGGAAGAAGAGCAGATCTTTTTACCGATTATACTTTTGCAGTTTGGGATAATGATAAGCTTGTATCTTTCGCGAAAGCGTATTCTGGACTGACTGATAAGGAAATAAGGGAAGTGGATTCGTTTGTAAAGCGGAATACGCTGGAGAAGTTTGGTCCTGTCAGAACTGTGAAGCCAGAGCTTGTTTTCGAAATTGCATTCGAGGGAATTGCCGCCTCAGCCAGGCATAAGTCAGGTGTCGCTTTAAGGTTTCCGAGAATATTACGCTGGAGGAAAGATAAGAAGATCAGTGATGCTGATAGTATTGATAATCTTAAGAAACTTTTGGAAAAATAGTTCAATGAAATTTCAATAAATATTGAGACAACAAAAAGAAAATTGAAAAAGGATATAACAAAAGCTTTTGAAATAGTTACGGACTGGTTTAAATCGAAACAACGCATTCCATTTGAATTCCAAAGACAGGTGTGGGAATATTATTCAAAAGGTTATAACGGTGTTCTTAATGCGCCGACAGGCAGCGGTAAAACATACGCGTTATGGTTTGCAGCGCTTATTGATTACATTGCAGAAAATCCTGATGATTATAAAAAGAAAAAAGTAAAAGGTCTTCAGCTACTCTGGATCACACCACTTAAAGCCCTTTCAAAGGATATTGATAAAGCGTTGAATGAAACATGTAAAGAACTGGAGATACCATGGCGTGTAAGTACACGAACAGGTGATACTTCAGGTTCATTAAAATCCAGACAGAAAAAGAATCAGTTTGAGGTTTTAATAACGACTCCAGAGAGTCTTCACGTTTTGCTTTCACAGAAGGATAATTCAGAGTTGTTCAAAGAATTAAAGGGGATTGTAATTGATGAATGGCATGAGCTTCTCGGATCGAAGCGCGGCGTACAGGTCGAACTCGCGCTGTCACGGCTGAAAAGGATTAAACCAGGTCTGCGTGTCTGGGGAATTTCAGCGACTATCGGTAACCTTAAAGAAGCGATGGAGGTATTGCTTGGAAATGCTAAGCAGAAAAAGAAAATTGTTAAAGCTGATATTAAGAAAAAAATTGAAATAGAATCCATACTGCCTGATGAAGTGGAGAAGTTTCCATGGGCAGGTTATCTCGGAATTAAATTACTGGATAAGATCATTCCCATCATAAGAAAAAGTAAAACTACACTTGTATTTACAAACACGCGTTCACAAACAGAGATTTGGTATCAGAAAATACTTGAGAATTATCCGGAGTTCGCCGGTACTATGGCGCTTCATCACGGCTCGATAGGGCGCAACATACGTGACTGGGTTGAGAATTCTCTGCATCTCGGAAAGCTAAAGCTTGTTGTCTGCACATCAAGTCTGGACCTCGGAGTAGATTTTACTCCGGTTGAAACTGTCATTCAGATCGGCAGTCCGAAGGGTGTTTCGCGATTTCTTCAGAGAGCGGGGAGAAGCGGGCATCAGCCTGATGCCATTAGCAAAATATATTTTGTGCCTACACATTCTCTTGAGCTTGTTGAAGGCGCAGCATTGAAAGAAGCAATAAAAACGGATCAGCTTGAAAACAGGCAGCCGCTCATTAAACCTTATGATGTTCTCATTCAGTATCTTGTCACGCTTGCCGTCGGTGAGGGCTTTGATCAGAGAACTGCTTTTGATGAAGTGAGATCTACATTTGCTTATGAAACTCTTTCTGAAAATGAATGGAGCTGGATAATGAATTTCATAACTTCGGGTGGCGACAGTTTGAAGAATTATGACGAATATTCAAAGGTTGAGCTCATTGATGGACTTTACAAAGTTACCGACAGAAGAAAAGCTATGTTCCATAAATTATCCATCGGAACGATCATAAGTGATTTGAGCATGAACGTAAAATATCTGAAAGGAGGAAGTCTTGGATCGGTTGAGGAAGGATTCCTGACACAGCTTAAGCCGGGCGATACATTTTCATTCGCGGGAAAGAATCTCGAGCTTCTTCATATAAAGGAAACGACTGCTTACGTGAAACGAACAAAGAACAGAAGTAACAGAATACCAAGCTGGCAGGGCGGAAGGATGCCATTGTCTTCACAGCTTACTAAAGTGCTAAGGTTGAAGTTGAACGAAGCGAAATCCGGAAAGTCAGAGGACATTGAATTAAAAAAAATAAAACCCATAATCGATCTGCAGACAGCGAGATCGATCGTTCCTAACAGCAGACAATTTCTAATAGAGAAATTCGAATCGCACGAAGGTCATCATTTGTTCTTTTATCCATTCGAAGGAAGGCTTGTACATGAAGGAATGGGTGCTCTGTTCGCTTACAGAATCTCAAGACTTAAACCGATGAGTTTTTCCATTGCAATGAATGATTATGGATTTGAATTACTATCGGATTCTGAAATACCAATTGAACAGGCTATCAAACAAAATTTATTCAGCGATGAAGATATTGTTAAAGATATTCTCAACAGCATCAACAGTTCGGAGATGGCTAAGAGAAGATTCAGACAGATAGCGAGAATAACAGGATTAATATTTCAGGGGTATCCCGGTAAGTATAAAACTACCAGAAATCTTCAGGCATCATCGCAGCTTCTGTTTGATGTATTCAGCAAGTATGAACCGGAAAGTCTTTTGATAAAGCAATCATACGAAGAGATGCTTCAGTTCCAGCTTGAGGAATCAAGAATGCGGATCGCTTTAGATAGAATAAGAAAGCAAAAGCTTGTGATCACAGTTCCTACGAGAGTAACGCCGTTCTCATTTCCGATAATGGTAGACAGAATGAGAGAAAGAATAACTTCGGAGAAATTCGAAGACAGAGTAAAGAAGATGCAGCTCCGTTTTGAAAGAGATTCCTAAAAGTTAGTACTCAAATTTGCATGCTGAATAATTCCATAGAAATTATTTTGAATGGGGAAGAGCTTATTCTGCTTCCTCAAAAAGCCATTTACATAAAGAGTGAAAGTTCGCTATTGCTTTCGGATATTCATTTGGGCAAAACGGGTCATTTCAGAAACGCCGGAATAGCATTGCCTCCCGGGCTTGCTTATGCTGACTTTGAGATACTTGATGAACTGTTATTTGAAAGCGATCTGAAAATTAAAAAGATCATTGTGCTCGGAGATATGTTCCATGCTGAAAGGAATGTCGACTGGCTTATCTTTGAAGAATGGAGGAACCTGAGAAGTGAAATTCACATTCAGCTTATTAAAGGAAATCACGATAAGCTTTCGAACTTTCATTACGAATCACTTGGCATCGAAGTATTTGATTCGGCTGTCCTGAATAAATTTTTACTTGTACATAATTACAAAGATGCAGAAAGCACTGAAGGTCTGTATAAGATCTGCGGACACATCCATCCTGCAGTGAGGATACATGGAAAGGGCAGACAAGGTCTGACCCTTCCGTGTTTTTATTTTGGCGCGGAGTTTGGAATATTACCTGCCTTTGGAAGCTTTACCGGCAAGCATATCATCCGTCCCGAAGAAAAGGACATCGTATTTGTGATCGCGGGAAAGGGGCATGAGAAAAAGGTACTTCAGGTTAGTTAAAGTTGCAAGTTGAAAGTTACAAATTACAAGTTGAAAGTTTCTTGTCCTGTCATTCCCGCAATCTTTAGGCGGGAATCCATTCACTCCATTCACTCCATTCACTCCATTCACTCCATTTCACTCAAAGGACAGGGGGTTGGGTTTGTGAATCGAAACAAAGTAGTTTATAAGGTCAAAAGTTCGCAAAGCAGGTAGTATATAAAGTTGAAAATACATCTAACTTAACTTCATCTAGAAAATCATTGAAAATCACTTCTCTTTATTTTTCCATACTTGCCAAGCCCAGCATAATGTAACTGTCTGGTAGATAAGAAAAATTACAACCTCATAATCAATCGTATTCCGATCTCCGAAATAATTCCTTGCAATGAACAACACCACAAACGGGATCACTGAAATGATACCTCCATATCTTACCCATTTAGGAAAATTGTCATAATAAGCGATCATTATAAGTGCCGGTATCATAAATAAAACTCCCGTGCTTTGCGTTGAATAATTCCAGTTGTTTGCCTGATCTATCTCAGCAAGGAACAAACCCTGAGCGATTGCAAGTACATTAAAACCTGCTGACGGAATATCATAACCGTCGGATGTTAGTTTTGATGCCATACATGCAAAGGCAGTAATGGCGAACATGCCGTCGATCTTAAAGAGGATGGTTTGTATCTGGCTTTCGTGTAAGAAAAATGAACCGATCAGACTGAATGTAAAACTCAGCACGAGACCTGACGTGATAAAAAAGGGAAGATGTGTTTTGAAATTGTTTTTAACCTTATCCAAATTTCCTTTCCGGATTTGTTTTGTTCTCAAATTCTGAATACAGTCCGTTATTATCAACGTATTTATTTTGAAATGAACAGCATTGACCAGTCATCATTGCCGCCAAAATGTTTTTTAAAAATTTAAATAATTTTAAATTCAATCTGTTTTGGTAATATTTTTGCACCAATATCGTATCTTTAAAATCAACCTTTAGATAACCTTTGAAGATATAATTATGCTGTCCAAATAAATTTATGTTAATTCTGTTTTAAATTGGTGATAATATTTTTAATTCGTGATCATTAGTGAAATT
>JAWXBH010000058.1:0-6809 GCA_034439935.1 bacterium | reverse complement strand
TTATTTTCTTAAAATAAAAAATAATCTAAAATGAAAACATTATTATTGATATTATCAATTAGTTTTTCATTATTATGCTGATAGTGTTGTGTATTATCAAGAAAATATTGGAAATTTTAAAATAAATTACAGTAACGAAGACGGTTATATTATGAAACCCTGGAAGCTGCAGGGCTTGAATAGAAATTATGGAAATGCTAAATATGATACCTCGCAACAAAACACTAATACAATAATGCCTCTCGATAGCAGAAGAGATTGCAATTTAATCTCCGGCTTATCCGAAAACCACAATTTTAAAGATTCAAGAAGTGGAAATCTTACTTTTAATTTAACTGTATATAAAGATATCACAACTCCGCCATATTTAGTTGATACCATTACAAATATAAACGTTTTGAAAAAAGTAATTTTTAAATTAAGTACTGGGAAAACATTTACAATGCAAGCTCCTACAACGCCCTCGGGAGGATATACTCATTTTTATGTTCAGGATTCTGCATATTTATTTCTCCAATCGAATTCCAAATTAATATTAGAAAGTCCAAACAAATTAACATTAAGAAATAAAAGCAATTTGGTACTTGCGGCAAATTCAGAAATCATTATAAAACCCGGAGCTACATTTTGTAATCAAGGTGCAAAAATTTCAGGACCCGGAAAAATAATTTTTACAAAAGGCAACCATTACCTCTCCTGTGCTACAGTAAATGATCTCATCGCCAATGATAGTACAAAAATTGTTTTACTTGACAGTGCTGTTGTTGTATTGCCAGATGATTTTAAGATCAAACTATCAGGAAAAGAATCAAAACTCATATTGAATCCTTATTCAAAAATTTTATTTGGCGAAGATTCAAAAATAGAGTTAGATAATTCTGCAAAGCTAATAGCAAACAATGCAACATTTGCTTCATCTGACACCACAAAGAAATGGGACGGGATATATTCTTCCGGAACAAACAAAGACACAATCGCAAACTGCAAGATTATTAATGCAGACAACGGAATTAATCTGATCGACAAGTCTTCCGAATATAGCTCCGATTATTTTACCATAATAAAGGACTGTGAATTTATTAATAAATCAAACTCGGAGCTTGTAAACGCTTTTTATGCTTACAATAGTGACAGGATATTGTTCAGAGGAAATCATATTTATTCGGAAACAAGCTCGGGATTTCAAGTGGCGATAGATCTTGAATATTGCATCACAAACGATCTTAATATTCTCGATAATACAATTGATAATTCTTCCAAAGGAATTGTTGATATTCAATCATCAGCCTATATTGCAAGAAATTCCATAAGCAACAGCACGTATGAAGGATTTGGCATCACTCTCGATAACAGTAATGGCATAGTTGAATACAATTCAGTTCAGGATTTTAAGTATTCACTTCATTCATATATGTCAAGCCCATACCTCCTGAAAAACAGATTCAGAGATGCTGAAGTTTATTCATTGAATCTTGAAAGTTACTCGCTGCCTTTAATGACTCCAATCGTTTCGGGTGAACTAAAGTATTGGTATGGCGGGGACAATGAAATCCGGGCTCCTGAAAACGGGATTGGTATATTTATGAGTGATGAATCTTATCCGCTGATGAATAATGGATACAACAGATTTTATATGGATGACGGTGATTCTTATATCTCCGGTTATCTTCAGGAGGATTTGAAAGATTCATTGCCTGCTGTGAATAACTATTGGTATCCTTCAGTCTCACAATCAATTTTTGATATTACAGATGCACTGGCAGTCTATAGCCCTACCGAAGATGGGTCAGCAGGCAACAGATATTACAACAATACATTCCTAATGAGTATCGGATTCGGATTATACGATACGGTCTATATTACAGATGAATCTGACAATCCTGTCATTTCAGATATTTATCTGAGTGGTTGTAATTATTATAGTTCGGGAAATTATGAAGATGCTCTTGACGATTTCGAGGAAGTTGTATCATTAAATGACAATAAACTTTCTCCCATATCACTGCAGAGGGTTTACAACTGTTATGAAAGAGCAAATTATTTTAATGCAGGGAAGACAGCCGCAAAAAATTATTTTTCCGGTATAAGTTCAGATACTTCTCACACCGAAGCTTCAAGAAAGATCGCGGAAGATTTATACTTAAAGGTAAAATTTCGCAATGGAGAATAAACCTCAGTTGTTGAAAGCTATGAAGAAATTCATACAAATAATCTGAACAATTCACTGGGAACACACGCGTTGCTGAATAAAACCATAATTGAAAATTTAGAAACAGACACAACTGATAGCTTTGTTGGTTCCGCAGATTTTACAAACATTAAAGAGCATAAGAAATCTATGCTGAGCATTGTTAACTCTGACAATTCACAAAGTCAGTTCGGCGCACAGCAAGGTATCATTTCACTCTCGGAGTATAAACTTTATCAAAGCTACCCTAATCCATTTAATCCTGTTACCAGAATAAGCTACTCAATTCCTCAGGAGGGACTTGTGACTCTAAAGGTTTATGATTTACTGGGTAAAGAAGTTGCGACATTAATAAATGAAATCATACAGCCAGGAAACCATTTTATAGATTTTAACGCTGCTAATATTTCAAGTGGTGTTTACTTTTATAGAATACAATCCGGAGAATTCAGCGATGTTAAGAGAATGGTTGTAATAAAGTAAATATATATTCCAATATTCCGAATGATAAAAAATGTCTCACACTTTTAAAAAAGATTGAGACATTTTTTTATAATCCCGGATTTTTCGATAAGAAAATCTTACGCTAAAATGATACAAAAAATTGGAATCAACCTTAGTAGAAAATAAAGTCTGAAAATATTTTACCTTATTTTCTGTATCAATCTGATGTTGACAAAGTTTGTAAATATATTCTTAATCAACCAAACCATCATCGGAAGATAACATTTACAGAAGAATACGAAATGTTTTTAGAATTTTATCAAAAAACTTTGAAGCAAAAGAAATAAGGTAATAAGGTTAAGATGAGTGGTTGTTTTTATTTTTCTACTAAGGTTAAAAACTTTATGAGTTTTATTAATCTAAATTAATCTAAATAGAAAACAGAAGCAAAAAAGATATGAGTCATCTGCCTGGTACAAAAAGTTTGCTTTGCCTTAAAAGCTTTATAGGATTTCTAAGGAAAACCTTTGGATATGAACCTAACTTTTCGGTATAATTTTAACCTTAAATTTATTAAATTTGCATTACACATCAATTTACACGACCGTACAATCAGTGTCAATTAAATCAGCATCACCCGTAATTGATGACCACACTATTTTTAAATTAAAAATTTTAAGGAGTTAATTCAGTTAATGAAAAAAATCGGAATCTTATACGGACAGGAAAATACTTTTCCGCAGGCGTTCGTTGAAAGAGTGAATGAAAAAAATGAAAGCGGCATCCTCGCAGAGTTGGTATCTATTGATAAGGTTGTGCAGGGTGAAGGAAACGGCTATGATGTGATCATCGACCGTATTTCACAGGACGTTCCTTTTTACAGAGGATTTTTGAAGAACACTGCAATCACCGGCACCGCGGTTATTAATAATCCGTTTTGGTGGGCTGCTGATGATAAGTTCTTTAATAACGCGCTTGCTACAAAAGTTGGCGTCCCTGTTCCAAAGACAGTCCTTTTACCTTCAAATCAGAATCCGCCTGATACGACTCCGGCTTCATTCAGAAATTTGGCATTCCCTCTTGACTGGGAAGGCATATTCGATTACATAAAATTTCCGGCTTACTTCAAACCATTCTCAGGCGGCGGCTGGAAGAGTGTTTACAAAGTTACTGACCCGGAAGATTTTTTCGCAAAATATAATGAGACCGAGCAGCTTGTAATGATGCTTCAGGAAGAAATAGTTTTTGATCTGTATTTCAGATGCTACTGCATTGACAGAAAAGATGTTCTGATAATGCCTTATGAACCCAGAAATCCGCATCATCTGAGATATGTATCCAATGCAGGTCCTGCAGAACAAAAGCTTCTTGATACAATTAAGGATTATGTTTTAAGACTTAACAATTCACTCGGATATGATTTTAATACTGTTGAATTTGCTGTAAGAGACGGTGTTCCAATCGCGATAGATTTTTGTAATCCTGCTCCGGACGCTGATGTTAACTCTGTTGGTCAGGAAAATTTTGACTGGGTAGTCGATGCAGCAGCGAACATGGCAATCAGAAGAGCAAAGAATCATAAAGACGGAATGAACAATCTTACCTGGGGAAATTTTGTGAAATCTTTTGCAAATGACGAATCACTTGCTAACGGCTCCACTGAAAAAAAAAAAATTAAATCAGTAGCTCCTAAAGCAAAGAAAGAAGCAAAGAAAGAAAAATCCAAATAATTTAATCACCGGCAATGAATAATGACGAGAAATATACATTAGGAATAGAGGAAGAGTTTCAGATCATAAATCCTGTAACAAGGGAATTACAATCACACGTTCAGTCGATATTTGATGAAGGTAAGATCCTGTTGAAGGAAAATCTCAAACCTGAAATGCATGCTTCAGTGGTAGAGATCGGGACCGGCATTTGCAAGAATATTCAGGAAGCCAGGAAAGAAGTGACTGATCTGAGGACGACTCTTGCGAAGCTTGCCGATCAGAACGGATTAAGGATCGCTGCTGCCGGCACTCATCCCTTTTCACATTGGAAGGATCAGAAGATCACCGATCATCCAAGATACATAGAGATCGTTAATGAGATGCAGGAGACAGCGAGGGCTAATCTGATATTCGGAATGCATGTTCATGTCGGGATTGCTAACCGCGAGATCGGTATTCACATAATGAATGCCGCAAGATATTTTCTTCCGCACATTTTTGCATTATCCACAAACTCTCCGTTCTGGCTCGGTCGTAATACAGGTTTTAAATCTTACCGCGTAAAAGTTTTTGATAAATTTCCGAGAACAGGTATTCCTGATTATTTCAGCAGTCTTGCCGAGTATGACACCTTTATCAATCTGCTCATAAAGACTAACTGCATAGACAACGCTAAAAAGATATGGTGGGATATCAGGGCACATCCTTTTTTTAATACTCTTGAATTCAGGATCTGCGATGTTCAGCTTCGTGTGGATGAATCCATTGCTATCGCAGCTTTGATACAGGCAGTCGTTGTAAAGCTCCATAGACTTATTCAGCAAAATCTCGGATTCAATTTATACAGAAGAGATCTTATGATGGAAAATAAATGGAGAGCCGCCAGATACGGGATACAGGGAAAGCTTATCGATTTCGGAAAGCAGGAAGAAGTGCCGTTCATTGAGCTTGCAAAAGAATTACTGATGTTCATTGATGATGTAGTAGATGAACTCGGCAGCCGTGAAGAGATAAATTATATTTTCAGAATGATGGAACAGGGAACAGGAGCAGACAGGCAGCTCAAAGTATTTTATGAGAATAAAGAAGACTTTAATAAGCTTGTTGATTACATAGTTGAAGAGACTCATTCGGGGCTTGATTATACTCCGACTGTAATAAAGCATCCGGTAAAAACAGCGGCTAAACCTAAAGCAAAAACACCTGCAAAAAAACCAGTTAAAAAAAAATCTAAAACTACTTCAAAATGAAAAATTCTACCGTTGATGTTCAGATCGATAAAGATATGAATGAAGGCGCAGCAAATGCAATTAATGTATGCTTAAGACTTAAACCCGAAGAACGTATCACTGTCATCACTGACAATGAATCGTTTGATATCGCTTCAGCCCTTGTGAGCGAGATAAAGAAAGTCGGCTCGGAATACAGTCTGATGTTGATCGAAGATTATACACCGAGACCGACTCCTAATATGCCTCAGCCAATACTTGACGACCTTGCAAAATCACAGGTCAGCATCTTCTGCGCACAGGCACAGGCAGGCGAACTAAGTGCAAGGATACAGATGACCGCTGTTGTCAACGCGAAGAAGATCCGTCACGCACACATGGTCAACATTAACAAACAGATCATGATGGAAGGAATGCGTGCAGACTTTCTTGAAGTGGATAAACTCAGTCAGAAGCTTATCGACAAAGCAAAGAAGACAAAGACGATAATTGCAAAATCAAAAGGCGGTACGGATATAGTTGCCGAGTTTTCTCCAAACCTTAAATGGCTTAAGACAAGCGGAATTATCTCTATTGATAAATGGGGAAATCTCCCCGGCGGTGAAATATTTACTTCACCACTTAATGTTAACGGAAAATTTGTAGTCGACGGTGTTGTCGGTGATTACCTTTGCCAGAAATACGGAGATCTTAAGGACACACCTCTTACCATAGAGATCGTTAACTCCAGAATAAAGAAAATGGAGTGCAGCAATAAAGAGCTTCTCGAGGAATTTACTGCTTATACTATGACTGACGAGAACAGCAACAGGGTCGGTGAATTCGCGATCGGTACTAACATCGCGCTGAGGACAGTGATCGGTCATATTCTTCAGGATGAAAAGCTTCCAAGCATTCACATGGCTTTTGGTCATCCTTATGCAGAGCATACAGGCGCTGACTGGATCTCTACCACACACATAGACTGCGTCGGAATTAATTTCGATATCTGGCTCGATGATGAGAAAGTCATGGAGAATGGAAAGTTTCTGATCTAGAGTTGAGTCTGTAGAGTGTGTAGAGTTTGTAGAGTGTGTAGAGTGTGTAGAGTGAGTAGAGTGTGTAGAGTGAGTAGAGTGTGTTGAGTGTGTAGAGTGTGTTGAGTGTGTAGAGTGTGTAGAGTGTGTAGAGTGTGTAGAGTGTGTAGAGTGTGTAGAGTGTGTAGAGTGTGTAGAGTGTGTAGAGTGTGTAGAGTGT
>JAWXBH010000057.1:0-5102 GCA_034439935.1 bacterium | reverse complement strand
TTGGGCGGAGGACCATTTTTTCGGTGAACACAAAGGGATAATGACTAACCGTGACTATCCTTTAACCTGGGAGTCACATGCAAGTGATGCAGATTATAAGCAGATGGATATACTTGGTTCCAATCTTGTAAAATCAAAAATGTGATGGGCAACACGAAAACGAACAACATCAGGCGGGTCCAAAAATGGCGTCAGTGCTTTAACAATAGAAGGATCCTGAAATGATTTAACCACTAACCATTTGACCGGAAGCTGTTTTTCAGTGTATTGGCTATATAATCGTTTGGCGATAATGTATGTTGCTCCTCTTTCCACCCGTGTCTTTATTTCTTCAAATGTTTTTGATGAAAGTGCATGACCGCCTACAATGAAACATTCTACTGAATCAAGTACAGCTCCTTCTACCAAATGATCAAATGCACCCATGCTGTCAATAGGGATAAAGAAATCAAGCTTATCAGGATAAATACACCGGTTCCATAAAGAAATTGCCCCATAAGTAAAACCTGTTAGCGGTTATTGTAAAATGAAACCCTACTCACCGATAAGCTTCTCGACTTTTGCCTTGACAAAAAATTTATTTCATAAAAATTTGTGCAGTTAAATAGCTTTATTTATATTTGCAGTCAAATAACTGCATTATGGATATTAGACGAGATGTTTTTCAGGCAATTGCCGACCCGACAAGGAGGGCAATTCTAGCATTAGTAGCATTACAGGCTTTGACACCAGGGGCAATTGCTTCAAACTTCGACTCAACAAGGCAGACAATTTCAAAGCACATTCAAATATTAATAGAATGCCAACTATTAGAACAGGAACAACAAGGGCGTGAAATTTATTATCAAATCAATCCAACGAAAATGAAAGAAATAGCAGAATGGCTTAAACCATTCCAACAAATTTGGGAAAATCGTTTTACCAAACTTGACAAAATATTAAAACGATCTAAGCCCTAAAAGCAATGAATAAGATTACTTTCGCAAAATTAGCAATCGGAACAGCATTGTTGTATCAGCTACTACTAATAGTATTGATATTTTTAAGACCAGACCTTCCCGTTTATTCAACAACTATTAGCGAATGGGCTATTGGAAAATATGGTAGGATTATGCAATTGGCTTTTATTGTTTCAGCATTAAGTTATTTCTCATTTTTTTATACGCTCAAAAATGAAATAAAAGGAATTACAGGAAAAATTGGTTTAATAATGATTTGCATAAGTTTTATAGGAACTGTTGGAGTTGGCATTTTTATAACCGACACTTATCCACCCGATTTTACATTACCTACAACGCTAATACATACTATTTGTGGCACTTTGGCAATGTTGTTATTTCCAATCGGAATACTTTTAGGTGTATTAAACATTTCAAAGAGAAATGAAACCTGGAAAAATTATAAATCAACTTGAAGAATTATAGGCGTATTTCCATTGTTAGCATTTATTGGTTTTAATATTCAAGTTACCTTATTTGTATTGCCATTTGGAGAAGGTGCTGTTGGTAAAAATGTGCCTATCGGCTATCCACCAAGAATAATGTTATTAGTTTATCACCTTGCATTAATTGCTGTTGCAAACAAGAGCTTTTTATCATTAGGGAATTTGACGCACCAAGGGAAAAGGTATTTCAAGCTTTCTCAAACCCAGACATATTAACTCAATTTTTCGCCCCATTTGACTTGACTATGCATTTCAATCACCACGACTATAAATCAGGAGGTAGCTTTAGTTGGTGCAACAAAAAGGGTGGACAAACAGTTTGCACTTTCAATGGTGTAATACACGAGATGACTCCACCCTTAAGAATTATTCAAACTGCTGAATTTATGGAAATGCCTGAAAGAGGAAATGTAATTCTTGAAATAATAAAGTTTGAGGAGGTGCTGAATAATAAAACCAAAGTCACTATTCACGATATTTGTCCAAACGTATTCGTTCGAGATACAATAATCAAAAGTGGTATGGAAAAAGGACTTGTTGACATATTTAATAAACTAGACAAGATATTAACGGCATAAAGAAAACAACGAGCGGCTAACAAGGTATTGGAAAACGACACAGTAACAATTAAGTTTATATGAACATACAAAACCAAATCAAGGAGTATATTGCCAATCATCCTGACCCGAAACGCAACGAAATGGAATCCTTGCACCATATTATTCTGCAAATAGCGCCTGATTGTAAATTATGGTTTCTCGTTGGCAAAGACGATAAAGGTAAAATTGTTTCTAATCCAAATATTGGCTATGACTTGCTCACCATAAAATATGCCGACGGAAAAACCAGAGAGTTATATCAAATTGGATTGAGTGCAAACAGTACAGGAATATCTGTTTATATTATGGGTATTGATGATAAAAAATACCTATCAACAACGTATGGAGATAAGCTAGGCAAAGCAAGTATTGCAAGATATTGCATTAAGTTTAAAACTATAAAGGATATTAATTTAAATATACTTGAAGAAGCAATACGATTTGGGTTTGAGCATTGAAAAACAACGAACGCCTAACAGCGATTAGTAACATGCATTCAAAAATGAACTGATAATAGAATGAAACGAATTAACAGCATAGATATAGTACGTGGAATAGTAATGATTATTATGGCATTAGACCACACCCGTGATTTGTTGCATATTACTTCTATTACTCAACAGCCAACTGATTTAGCAACTACGACACCCATGTTGTTTTTCACCCGGTGGATTACTCATTTATGTGCCCCAACTTTTGTTTTACTTTCAGGAGCATCGGCATACATTTCCTTAAAGAATATAAATAATGTTACTGAAAGCAGAAACCATTTATTGACAAGGGGTATTTGGTTAATCATTTTAGACCTGACACTTATAAACTTCGGTGTGTGGTTTGATATTCATTTCAACGTTTTACTTTTTGATGTAATATCAGCAATTGGTTTTGGATTTATCATTCTTAGTTTACTATTAAAATGCTCTGCAAAAACAATTGGTATTATTGGTTTGTTGATTATTTTCCTACACAACTTATCTCCAAATTTACCCCTTGCAGAAACTTCACTTTTCAAAAGATTACTTATGCCGTTCTTTGCTCCAAATGCTTTTCCGCTTGGGCGAGGAATTACTTTTGTTGTTGGTTACCCACCCATACCATGGTTGGGAATTATCCTTGCAGGATTTTGGGTAGGGTCTATATTTAATAAAACGGTTGAGAGCAGAAAAAAATTATTTTTAATAATTGGCTTTTCAAGTTTACTTTTATTTGTTCTTCTTAGGTTCATTAACATTTATGGCGATTCATTTCAATGGACAACACAAAAAAATTATTTATTTACTTTCATGTCTTTTATTAATGTAACAAAATACCCGCCATCGCTTTTGTTTTGCCTGCTAACCTTAGGGATTATGTTTTTGATTCTTTCTTTTGTAGAAGGAATGAAGAGTAAATTCACAGATAGTGCAACTGTTTACGGAAAAGTTCCTTTGTTTTATTTTGTGATTCATTGGTTCATCATTCATCCAATCATGTTTGCAATTGTTTTTCTTCAAGGATTTAAAAGTTCTGATTTGTTATTTGGATTTAACTTCGGCAGACCAAAAGAAACCAGTGGAGTTGAGCTTTGGGCAATTTACTTAATTTGGTTAGCCGTTTTAATTATTTTATTACCTTTATGCAAGCGTTATGGACAGTACAAGGAAGACCATAAAGATAAAAGGTGGTTAAGGTATGTTTGAGAAAGAGTACCGAACTGCTAGCCTGGCATTGGCAAAAAAAGCCTTTTGTTCAGGCTTGACAAGATTTGCTGATCTTTTGTTTCTAAACTTGTACTTTTATATCTTTACTAGCATCGGTTCCGGGCTTGTTGTTCAATGAATCCCATGCCTGAAGCAATTCCATACTCGTTAACGGCAACTTTATATACACTACGAAACATTATTCAAATGAGACCAAAATTTCAGTCCAAGCAATCTGTAATTATTAATGCTCCAATTGGAAAAGTATGGGACTATAACCAAGACCTTTCGAAAATAGCTGACTATCATCCACGAGTAAACAAAGTTGATCTTATTTCAGGAAAGCAATTTCGAGAAGTCGGGGTTTCTTATCAATGTCACATGAAAGACGGGAAAAATACTTGCATAGAAAAGGACATTGAAATTATCCCCATGGAAAAGATTGTGACTGTCTTTCCATCCGACACAATGGGCCTGACAAAGTTACTGCCTGACTACGTTGTAGAATCGACTTTGAAAAAAATTGATGATAAGATAACCAAAGTAGAGATTTCACATTTTTATTCGAACTCAAAATTGAAGGTTTGGTTACTAAATTTTATAATAAAAAGAAAAGTTGCACGAGAGACAACGGACACTTTAATTGCTATGAAGAAAAACATAGAAAATGAGCTTTAAAACTTTAATCAAGGGCACAAATAAGATTTGAAAATTCATGACCGTTACTATTTTTCTGGCTTTAATTAGCACGATGAAGTATATTGGAAGAGTGTAGTTCTTTAATTTTATACCTACTTTTGGAGACAAGACCAAGATTTTAACACCCGCTTACAGCAAGGCGGTTAATAAAAAACCACATCCTGCAAACATTTAAACAGACAACAAATGAATACAGAATACAAGCCAAAAAATTACAATTCTCTTTCACCATATTTAATTGTAGACAATGCACAAAAAATGGTGGACTTGCTGAAAACAATATTTGACGCAACTGAAGTAAGGCGTTTTGACAGGGATAATGGAAAAATTGTTCATATGGAATTACGCTTTGATGATACCGTGCTTATGATTAGCGATAGCCTTGAAAATTATCCTGCAAACAAAACTATGTTACATATTTATGTGCCTGCTGTTTTTAAGACTTTTGACAAAGCCATTGAAAATGGTTTCGTACTCATTGAAAAACCTGTAAACAAACAAGGCGACCCTGACACAAGGGGTTCATTTTATGACTGTGCAGGGAATTATTGGGCTGTTAGTACACAGACAAATTAAACTATGACAATGAAAAGTATAATTTTTAAAATAGGGCTTCTTGCAGGCATTCTAGATATTTTAGCTGCCTGTATTCAGAGTTATTTAATGGCCAATGTAATGCCA
>JAWXBH010000056.1:0-5991 GCA_034439935.1 bacterium | reverse complement strand
GGGGCTGAAAGGGAAAGCCCCGAAGGGGCGTGATACATTAACATAGGGCATCGCCCTATGAAGTGACGAAGTCACGAAAGCTAAGCCCTGAAAGGGCGATATATGGGTAGCTGCATATGCCGCAAACTTTATTGCCTTCTGATAAAGTGTTTGTGGTTCAATTTTAATCATGGAGTTCTTTACAAATTGTTTCTGTATTTTCACATGAATAACTTCTGGCGGAGAAAAAATAAATTAATAAGTCGTATCTCGAAAAACAATCAGTATTAATTGTAAAACTCCCTGATTAAAGTTTTTAGCAGTTACAATTCAAAATATTAATCCGAAAAATAGTTTTGATTAATTGAACAAATAATTACTAGACTCCGCAGCTATATGTAAAATAATAAAGGAACAAGTGTATGTTGCCATTAAGAAGTTTTCATTATACCCAAGAGGGTATAGTTGCATTAGGAAAGCAAAATTTATAACCGATAGGGTATAGTTTGGAAGATCTACATTGATTTTATACCCCAGCTTGGGAAGGAGGATGAACAAAAGGAGGATGAACAAAAACGGCTCAACAATTTTGAAAATTGTTTGATAAATTTTATATTTAATGCAGGCAAGTACTTTTAATATCCAAAATAAGATAGAGCTAAAAAAAATAAAAATATGAAAAACATTAATTCAGTTATGTTAAAGAGAATATCATATCTGGATAGACAGTTCCGGACAAGGAAACTTGTTAAAGCCTCCTCAGTAGCCAAAGATTATGAGGTAAGTGAAAAAACTATTTATCGTGATCTGGAATTATTAAAAACAGAATATGCCGCTCCCATTGAATATGATTTTAAAACAAAATCCTATTTCTATTCAAAACCATTTAAGCTTAATGCTTTTGATTTCACTATTAACGAGCTTTACAATCTTGCAATAATCCGGGAGCTGGTCAAAAGCAGTGATTCCAACCCTTTTAAAACAGGGCAGAAGTCAATATTTAATAAACTTGTAATGAGTTTTGGAGATGATATTAAAAACCAAATCCGAACAGTCAGTGAGAAAGTAAGTTTTAAGTTTAAGCCTGTAAGAAAATTAGATGATAAAGTTTTTAAAGCAATAGAGAAAGCCTTATTCGAAGAAAGAACAATCAACATAGATTATTTCATGCTTGATGAAAACAGAAATAACCAAAGGACCATTGATCCTTACCATTTAAAAAACTTTGAAGGAAACTGGTATTTAATTGGTTATAATCATTCAAAGAATAAGATCAGAATAATGGCTATGAATAGAATCAAGAAAGTAACTTTATCGAACAAATATTTTGATATACCGGAAGAATTTGATATTAAGAAATATTTCAAAGACAGTTTCGCGAATAGAAGAACTTCGAAAATGTACAATGTTGAGATAGTAATAAAACAAGAATTCATTAATCAGATATTGGAAAGTAAGATCCACCCTTCTCAAAAACTAATTGAACTTGCAAATGGTGATATGTCAGTTTCTTTAAAAGTAAATGAGCTTTTAGAAATAAAGAATTGGATATTGTCCAAAGGATCTAAGATATTTGTTCAAAGCCCACCCGAACTTATAAAAATGATAACCAAGGAAGCAGCGTCCATACTTAAATTGTACCACTAAACTCCCATTTTACATAACTCTGAATTTTTTAAAAATATTTTATATTACTCGGACATTGTATGTCCGGGTAAGCTTGTTATATTTGTGTAGAAAGATTAACTAACTTTGTTTAAAAATAAATTTAAAATACAATGGATAGAAAGACTGACATGAGTGAACTTGATTTTTCTGTAGGTCTCAAACCGGTTTATGTTAAAGGCAATTTCCAATCTCCCATTAAAAACTACATGGCTGTAACAGGTATAATAGATATGAAGAAAATATCTTCTCGGTAGTTTCAAAAGATTATTCGCTAATACCAAACCTTGAAGCTATAGAAATTGGTAAAGATATATTTCAAGAATTATTTCCATCCACAGATAGAAGCAAATTTGTAATATTCAATGTTACTTATCCAAACACAAAATCATTCTGCCATATTGATGTGATAAATGATTGTTATAGTTTTAACATCTGGGAAGAAGAAATTTTCATTCCGTTCATGAGAATTACCAACAGTTATAACAAAACGAGAAGTTTGAAATTTGAAATCGGATTCAGTAGAAAATTATGTGATAACGGTGTTATTTTTGAAAGAGAAACAGTTGATTTGAAATATTCACATAATAAAAAATCCGTTTCGGGTATTATGGAAGATATAAAAAAGGAAAACAAATATGATAAACTTAAAAAACTTGAAGAAGAATTTTCAACATTCATGAAGAGTCTAAGAGATTTTAAAATTGACAAAAAATATTATGTTCCTATTACTGCAAAAATATTTCAATTGAGATACGATATTGAATCTGAATCAAAAAAGACAAAAGAAAACGAACTCAAACGAATGAATGAATTTGTGGATCACTGCAAAAAACTTACAAAAGAATATGTGACTGAAATGGGAGAAAATGCATATTCGGTTTTTAATGTTGCAACTGCATTTGTAAACAACAGAGAGTTCGTAAAAAGCTACAGGTATAATGATTATCAGATTAAAGCCGGAGCCTGGTTGAAAGCATTTACTAAAAGAGATAAGAATGAATCACTTGAAGAGTATATAAGAGATTATAAATATTTGATAAATAAAAATTAAAAAATTTAAGAAAGGAGAAATGTGTACGACATTTTTGGAGACATTCACGGATATGCAGATGAATTAGAACAACTTTTGATCAAGCTCGGGTATGAAAATAAGTCAGGTTACTATTCACATCCGGAGAGGAAGGCAATATTTGTTGGCGATTTCATAGACAGAGGTCCGAAGATCAGAGAGACTTTGTTTATGGTCAGGAATATGGTTGAGAATGATGCTGCTATGGCTACAATGGGGAATCATGAGTATAATGCTCTTTGTTATCATACCAATGGAACCGATGGTGAACCATTGAGAAAGCATACCCCAAATAATATAGAACAACACGAAGCTACGATTGATCAATTCAAAGAGTACGATGATGAATGGAAAAGTTATTTAAACTGGTTTAGGGATTTGCCGGTTTTCCTTGAGCTCGAAGGTATTCGGATTGTTCATGCATGCTGGGATCGTGATAACATAGAATCAATCTCCGGAGAATTGAAATTTACTGAAGAGTTTCTGATCGAACTTCACTCTGAAAAGCATTATAAGAAAAGCGCGCTTTATAATGCTATACATGAATGTCTAAAAGGAAGAGAGCATAAAATTCAGGAAGGAGTTTCTTTCTGTGACGATAAAGGTAAAGTTAGAAAAGAAATGAGAATCAAATGGTACAGGGATCCGAGAAGAAGTAATTATGAAGATTATTACATGGAAGATATTCCGGAGTTGAAAGGTAAAGGAGTTGACATAAGCTCATTAAAAAAAGATTATTTTTATGACGAAGATATTCCTGTAATATGCGGACATTACTGGTTTCGTGGGAATCCGAAAATAGAATCAGGGAATGTTGCTTGTGTGGATTATAGTGTAGCAAAGGAAGGCAAACTAATCGCTTACAGATGGAATGGAGAAAAAGTTTTGACAAATGATGGGTTTGTGTGGGTGGATGGAAAATATTAGTATTTGCTTTCCTTCCCAAGCCGGGCTTGGGAAAAAGGATAAATGATATCCGCCAAGAATAAGGAAAAAGCTTGCCACGAATTTCACGAATGATCACGAATCAAAATATTATCATTAATTTTGAAAACAGAATTAACATAAATTTGTTTGGACAGCATAAGCTTTCTTGATGGTTTTTACTTTAGATTAGACTACTTAATCAAGACAATCCTTAGGTAACTCTAACAACAACTTCCATTGCTTCAGCATCAGGAGCAGGTATTTTGTAACCATTAAATTTCATTCCTTCAAGATGAAATTCGATTCCTTCTTTGATTAATTTTTTAACTTCCTGCTTTGTCTTTGCAACCGCGACACATCCCGGCAAATCCGGGATATGCTCAGAATCCTGTTTTACTTCGTTCAATAACAATTGCATACCTGAGATTCTTCATTTCAAATTTATTTGAGATTGTTTTAAAATGCTTTTCGGAATATCCAGATGTAACACATGATCATCAATATAGAGAAATAATATTAGAAGAATTGAGTTTCAAGAAATCCGGAGATCAATTGTATAAAGCTCTCAATGCAGTTTATTAAAAAAATAAATTTGGTATTTTAATAACTCCTTTTAAAGTTTATTAATCAAATAAAATCTTATCAAACAAGACAGGATGAATTCCGGCAAAAAAAAATCATCAATGGATCCGGGTGATATTAACTTCTGGAAGAAAAGAAATGAAGAGCTGGAAAGGGAAATAGCGCAAAAAACAACTGACCTTGAACAAAAAAATAAAGAACTCTTAATTGAAGCATCTTTAGATCGGGTACTTGCAGTAGCATTGAGCATAAGAAAACCTGGGGAGTTGCTTAAGGTCTGTGAAGTTGTTTTTAATGAACTAAGTTCGCTTGGCTTTATAGAAATGCGCAATGTGCTCATCAATATTTTTGATGATGACAATGAATGGATGACTGATCATGATTTTTCAGCCGAATTCGGTTCAAGCAGCGCACGCATTCCGTATAAAAGCCATCCCATAGTCGAATGGTCTGTAAAAAAAATGAGAGGTACCGATGACGCATTTACAGAATTTCAATTTGATAAAGAAGAACTTGCAGGCTGGAAAGAATTCCGACGAAAGAATAACGAATATGATGATCCGAGAATCGAAAACATTTCTGCACTCTACTATTATTTTTATTCAATCGGAAACGGTGCAATTGGCATCTCAACTTTTAGTTCTATTGATCGGGAAAAACTAAAATTGCTGAAGCGATTCAGAAATGTATTCAATCTTTCATATCAGCGTTACACAGATATTGCATTGGCAGAATTGCAGGCACGGGAAGCACAGATTGAGGTTGCATTGGAAAGAGTCCGTGCAAGGTCTTTGGAAATGCATAGCAGCGATGAACTTGTAGAAGCATCGGACGTTTTATTTGAGCAATTAAATAATCTTGGTATTGAATCTATAAGAACAGGAGTTGCAACTTTTGATGAAGTAAACGAAGCTGTTGAGGTATGGTCCCGGTCACATGCCGGCAAGAAACCTGAAAATAAAATTCTTGGTGTTGTTCCAAAAAATTCTCATCCGTTTTTTAAAAATTGTTTTGATGCATGGAAAGGAAAAAAGGAAAAATATTTTTGTTATGAAATTAAAGGAGAAGAAGTAAAACAATATTATAAATTAATGTCTTCCATCCTTTCATATCCTGAAACAAACAAATTCAATCCGAGAGAATTCTTTTATATATTTTTCTTTCCGGAGGGTTCACTCAATGTTGTCCGGAAAGATCCATTGTCAGAAGAAGAAATAAATCTGATGCAGCGTTTTGCGAAAGTATTTGGTTTAATGTATCGCCGGTTTCTTGATTTACAAAATGCAGAATCACAGGCAAGAGAAGCGTTGATTGAAGCAGCATTGGAAAGAGTAAGAAGCCGGGCAATGGCCATGCACAAAACAGATGAATTGCTCGATGCCGCAGAACTTTTATACAAAGAATTAACCAGCCTTGAAATAACAAGTATGGCTGTTTCATACGCCTTTGTAAACGAGCAGGAAAAAAATGCTTTATACTGCGGTATCAATCCTGTGGATGGCAAAATTCCCCCGATTCCTTTTGTATTTCCTCATACCGAAACGCATGTGATGCGTTCCATTTTGTCAAGTTGGAAAAAACAGGAAGCTTTTTATGTGATTGAATTAGATGAGAAAGCTACCCTTACACATCAAACCTGGGTTGGTGAGCATATACAAACAACTTTTGCAAAGAATAACATCCCTTTTTCGGTTGAAGAGTTTTTGGCAATATCGCCACAAACTGCGGTGATATATTCTTTCCATTTCACACAGGGATATTTATTT
>JAWXBH010000055.1:0-50725 GCA_034439935.1 bacterium | reverse complement strand
AAGTAAATCTTATAAGGGTTATTTAAAGATTGATTTTAAAGATTCGATATTGGAACAAAAAATATTCCCAAAACAGATTGAATTTAAAATTATTTAAATTTTTAAAAACATTCTGGACGGCAATGATTTATAATTATGAACCGTTAACATTTCCTCATTGTGGCTTATGTTTTATAAAATTCTGATCAGACCGGTTTTCTTTATCTTAGATGCCGAAGCAGTTCATAATTTTGTCTTAAAGTTTTTTTCAAAAGCGGCGTTTGCTTATCCTTTGTTAAAATTTATTTACGCCCCTAAGAATAACCTGCCTGTGAAAACAGGAGATTTGATATTTAAAAATCTGCTTGGACTTGCAGCGGGCTTCGATAAAAATGGGATCGCTATCAGGTTCTGGGAAGCAATTGGCTTTTCACATGTTGAAGTCGGGACAGTCACACCCCTTAGCCAGACAGGAAATCCGAAACCAAGGATTTTCAGATTAAAAAAAGATCATGCCCTTATCAACAGACTGGGCTTTAATAATAAGGGAGCCGAACAAATAAATAAAAATATTGAAATTGCCAGAAGACATACCGGCAAGGATTTTATAATCGGAGTCAATATCGGGAAAAATAAGAACACTCCGATCAAAGATGCATTTAATGATTACAGGACTTGTTTTGAAAAGTTGTATGACGCGGCGGATTATTTTACCATTAACATCTCTTCACCTAATACCGAAGGATTGCGCACGCTTCATGAGAAAGAACATCTGGATCATCTTCTTTCAGAAATTCAATTGTTAAATACTGAGATCTCCGCTGTGAAGAACTGTAAATTAAAAAAGATTTTTCTGAAGATTGCTCCCGACATTTCAACCGAGATGATTGAAATGATCTTCCATCTATCCATAAAGAACAAGATCACGGGAATTGTTGCTACCAACACCACTGTTGAAAGAGCAGAGCTAAAGAGCCGAACTAATGAGAACGGAGGTTTAAGCGGAAAGCCTCTTAAAGCAATGTCTGACAAAGTTTTGAGTAAATTCAATGATCTGGTAAATGCAAATCCTGAAGCTCCTCTTATGCTGATTGGCGTCGGGGGAGTTTTCGGAAGAAATGATTTTAATGACAAGATGAATTCAGGGGCTTCCCTGATTCAGGTTTATACAGGATTCATTTATGAAGGTCCTGCGATCATAAAAAAAATACTACTATAATTTTAAACAATAATTTTGAATTCACTTTTAGAATCACCCGTAACGCTGACATTACTATTTGCAAATGTTGCCATTTCACTATGGGCATTTTACGGTAATCCGGTTTACTTTGAAAAATTTTCAGAGTGGCCGTATCAGATCGTTCATGAAAACAGATATTATCAGATGATAACCTCTGCGTTTCTCCATACAAACTTCATGCATTTACTCTTTAACATGTTTGCACTCTTTACTTTCGGAAGTTTTCTTGAAAGATTTTTCGTGGAGAATTTCGGAAGTTTCGAAGGGAGTTTATATTTCTTTCTGATATATTTCATAAGCCTGATCTTCGGATCGGCACTCACGGTAGCTTTTCATTACAAAGATCCGCAGTATGTAGCAGTAGGAGCTTCGGGAGCAGTATCGGGAATTGTTTTTTCATACATAATATTTTTTCCAAAAAGCATGCTGTATGTTTTCTTTATTCCAATGCCCGCGTATTTATTTGCTTTCTTATGGATCGCGTTTTCGGTGTATGGAATGAAAAGCAAGCTTGGTAATATCGGGCACGAGGCGCATCTGGGCGGCGCTGTCGGGGGATTTATCGCGACACTTGTGCTTATTGACGGAGCTATGAGAATTTTAATAAGTCATTTCAGCGGATTATTATGAATGAAGAAACTGAGATCGCGTGTCCGTATTGCGGTGAAGTAAATTTTGTTGAAGCTGACATCTTAACAGGAACTGTTCAGTCTTTCATTCAGGATTGCGAAGTTTGCTGCCGCCCGATTGAAATTAAAATTCATTTTGATAACGAAGGTAATGTGTTTACCGATGTGAAAACCGATGAAGGATTCTGAGTTTACGGCACAAGTTACTATTGTGACTTTTACTCTTAAATCTTCTTAACTCTTTTTAAATCTGAAGGCTCACTCTCGGAATTTCCTTTATTATAGAAAAAATTTGGCTTAAATTTTATGCATACAATTATAAAAACCATTCTAAAATTATTTCAATCTTTTCACAATCTCAATACAATGACTAATAAAAATATTATTTTATTCTCGCTACTGATTTTAATTACCATTTTCATAAGCGGAAATAATTTTAACAATGTAACTTCTGACAAGGGTCCCAGAGAAACTTACAGCCTGGTAAAAATCAATATCACCTCCAATGATGATATTATGAAACTTCAGTCTAATGGAATTACCGTCGAGCACTACACCGGAAGTTTAGAAACCGGTATTGAAGTGGTCATAAATCAGGAAGAGATACAAAAATTGAAAATGACAGCGATACCTTATGAAATAAAAAAAGCTGATCTCGATGAATACTATGCTAACCGTGAGCTGCCAACACTGGAACAAATGCAGCCAAGTAAAAATATTCTTTCGGAAAATAATATTGACGGGTTTTCTTATGGCAGCATGGGAGGATTTTATACTTATGTTGAGATCGTTGAGAAGCTCGATTCGATGAGGCTCCTTTATCCGAATTTAATTTCCGTAAAGCAGAGTATAGGAACGACAATTGAGAACCGGCAAATTTGGGCAGTAAAAATTTCCGATAATCCTGACATCAATGAATCGGGAAGCGAACCTGCAATTTATTTTGATGCACTGCATCACGCACGCGAGCCGCAGGCAATGGCAAGCATGATGTATTATATGTACTGGCTCCTGGAAAATTATGCAGCAAGTTCTGAAGCCGCATACCTTATTAATAACAGACAAATATATTTTGTACCTGTAGTCAATCCTGACGGATATGTATATAATCAAACTACAAATCCAAACGGTGGTGGATTTTGGCGCAAGAATCGACGCAATAACGGCAGCGGATGTTACGGCGTCGATCTTAACAGAAATTATCCTTACGGATGGGGAGACAACACCGGCTCAAGTAGCGATCCGTGTGACGAAACTTTCCGGGGACTTTCAGCCACCTCTGAGCCCGAATCTCAGGCAATAAAAACTTTTACAGATCAAATTGATGCGAAGATCTCTTTTACAATGCACTCTGTGGCAGGAAGATATTTAAATCCTTACGGATACAATGACAGCGCGATCAATTATGAAATCTACTCTGAATTTTCTTCAGACTTTGCCGCCTCTAATAATTATACTTACGGCACTGTCAATGAAATGCTTAACTATTATTCAAGCGGAACTACCCGCGACTACCTGCATTCACAAGGTACTTATTGCTGGACACCGGAAGTCGGGGGAGGTGATTTCTGGCCTTTGCAATCACAGATTATTCCTGTTGCCAATGAAAATCTTTACGGCATGAAATATCTCTCATGGGTTGGCGGGGCTTATACTGATTTTCTCAATTATAAAATTTCAGGAAAAGGTTATGTTCTGAAAAACGATACTCTCAACTTACAGTTTACACTTAAGAACAGGGGACTTTCTCAGACAGCGCTAAGTCCAACTGTTACAGTTACTCCTCTCTATCAGAATATTTCACCCAATGCACTTGTAGTAAACTTTGATCCGATTCCTGCAAGACAAACCGGTGTTTCAATTTCTCCGGCAAAATTTTTTGTAACACCGGCAGCAAATTATCTCGATGAAATTAAGTTTGAGATCATTACAAAACAAGAAGGTGTACAGACCAAAAGGGATACCATTTCGATCATCGTTGGTAAGCCGAATGTTCTGGTCAATGAAAATGCTGAGAACGGAATTTCCCAGTGGACAAAATCGGGAACGGGCATATTGTGGGACACGACTTTCATTGATCCTTATGACGGCAGTAAAAATTTCGCAGACTCAAGATATGGAAATTCAAGAAACAGCTCAAATAATCTTTTCCTTTTAAAGGATACTATAAATTTATCTGGCACCATAAATCCGCGTATCGAATTCGCCGCCAAGTGGGCGGAGCAGGTTACATCAGATTATACAAGGATACAGATCACGACAAACTTCGGAGTCAACTGGATAAATCTTACCGGCAGATATTCCACTACTGTTTCCGGACAGCCTTCTTACACAGGTATTAAGCATTGGATAAATGAAAGGATCAGTCTGAATAATTATATAGGTCAGAGGATAAGGATCAGATTTAATTTAGTCACTAGCAACAGTGTTCCGGGTGACGGATTTTATTTTGATAATTTTAAGATCGTAAACTACATTGATACTCTTACCGGTGTGCTCCAGACAAGCACAGAAATTCCAACTCAATTCAGTCTGAATCAAAATTATCCAAATCCGTTTAATCCGGCGACTAATATCAGCTACAGCATACCTTTGACGGGTAATGTGAAGCTTATAATTTATAATACAGAAGGTAAGGAAGTCCGTACGTTAATAGATTTGATACAAACTCCCGGAAGCTACTCTGTCGAATTCGCCGGAAGTGATCTTACCAGCGGTGTTTATTATTATAAATTGACTGCCGGTAATTTTACAGAAACAAAAAAAATGATCCTGATCAAATAATATCACAACGATAAAAGATTTTGTAAATTGAAAAGATAATTATATTAAAAATCAGCGATCAGGTTTGGATTGCAGAGGAACAAAAGATTTTTGAAAAATTGTTTGAAAGTAATTTTTCCCGACGCCGTTAATGCAATGGTCTCTTCTTGATCATACCGCCAATTGTATCACTTATAGAATGCTGTACAACAAAAGCTTTTTCATCAATGTTATGAATTTCATTTCTTAACTTTGAAACTTCGAGCCGGGTAATAACTGTGAAGAGGATATCAATGTTATGTTCAGCTTCGCCTCTTTTACCAAAACCTTTCTTACCACTGTAAACTGTAAATCCTCTGCCAAGCTTTTGTGTAATAGCTTCTTTTATCGGCTCGCAATGATCCGAGACAATTGTCACTCCGGTATATTCTTCCAGTCCTTCAATTATAAAATCAACAGTCTTTGATGCGCCGATGTAAGTAAGAATTGAATAGAACGCCTGCTCGACTCCAAGTATCAATGCGGCGGCTGAAAAGATAACGATGTTTATCATTAAAATTATATCGCCGACCTTCGCATTGACCTTTCTGCCTAAGAATATTGCGAGAACTTCCGTACCGTCAATTACACAACCGCCTCTCACAGCAAGTCCTATACCCGCCCCCAGACACATACCTCCGAAGACTGCGATCAGAAGCTTATCGGTTGTGACCACAGGGAATTCAATTAACACAAGAGATAGCGCAAGTCCGGTAATTGCAAGGGCTGTTTTAATTGCAAATATTTTTGAGACCTGCCCGTATCCGATAAAAATAAACGGAATGTTAAGTATTGCGATAAGTAAAGCAACGGGAAGTCCTGTCTGACTGCTTATAAGAAGTGAGATCCCCGTAACACCACCATCTATGAATTTACTCGGGATAAGAAAACCTTCAAGACCAAGACCAGCGATCAGTATTCCTGCAATAATAAGAAGAGTATCTTTTAGAATCCGGAGGGGGTTAAACCCTGATTTGATTATTTTTGACATCGGGGAAGTTTTATTATTTAGAGTTATTTTTGAAAAGTGCATTCTGCATTTTGAAACAATGAAAATTATTATCCGTCAAAATAGAAAATTTAAAAATTTATTTATGCATAAAAGAATACTTTTTAAAGCATTACTTTTTTTATTCATACCGGTACTGAATTGTTTTGCACAGGAAGAAGCGGACTCTTTGAAAAATAAATTCATACCAAATGTAAAACCTGAGCTAAATATTCCAAAGCTCAATCCCGGAAAGATCACGATTGACGGTGTACCTGATGAAGCAGTATGGCTTGATGCTGCCCTCGCGAAAAATTTTACGGAAGTCGGACCTGGTGACAATGTTAAGCCGGAAGTTGATACCGAGGTCAGGATATTTTATGATGACGAAAATATCTACTTCGCTTATACCTGCTATGAATCCGATATGTCAAGTGTCCGCGCATCGATGTCAGACCGTGACAGGATGTATGGCGACGACTGGGTCGGACCTTTTATAAATACTTACGGAGACCTGAAGTCAGCTTTTGAAGCTTATGTAACTCCAAAAGGAATTCAGGGTGACCTGTTATGGACGCCCGACAATGAAGATTCAAACTTTGATCTCATTTATGAATCAGAAGCAAAAATGTACAGTGATAAATGGACAGCCGAAATAAAGATTCCTTTTAAGAGCCTGAGATTCCCTGACAAGAACAATCAGGTGTGGAGAGTTCATCTGCTGAGAAACAGACCAAGAGGAGCAAGGCAGGAATTATACTGGGCTTCCGTATCCAGAGATGACCCTTCATTTCTCGGACAGTCCGGTTATTTTAAAGGAATAAAAAATATCAAACGCGGAAAAGACATTCAGCTTCTCCCATACGCCTTGGGAACGCAAAACAGTTATCTTGAGGATTACTCGAACCCTGATTCCAAATTTAAACTGGGTGGTCTTGACGGAGCATTCGGGTTGAATGCAAAGTACGGTATAAGCTCTACGCTTACAGTTGACGCTACTTACAACCCTGACTTCTCACAGGTTGAAGCCGATGCTCCGCAGATAAACATTAATTCACCCTTTGCATTATTCTTTCCGGAAAAAAGACCATTCTTTCTTGAAGGTCTTGATAATTTTGCAACGCCGATCAATGTGGCTTATACACGTTCAATAAACAATCCTCTCTTCGCGATAAAGCTTACAGGCAAAATCAAAAAGCTGAACATCGGATTTATTTCGGGCTATGATGAGAATACACCTTTCATTGTTCCACTGGAGGACAGAAGTTTTTTCCTTCCCAGCAATAAAAATTCAGTTTCAAATATACTGAGGTTAAAATACGATCTTGGCGGCGAAGATTACTTCGGAGCAATAATATCCGACCGCGAGGAAAGTGCTGACAGCTCCAGGGCATTTGGTTTTTCTGGGTTCAACAGGAATTTTGGTTTCGACGGAAAATTTAATTTTCTCTCAAATTATTATCTAACCTTTCAAATCCTGAGCACTAATACCAAAGAGATAAATGATACAAACTTTTTTTACAATACTCTGAAGAATTTCAGGTTTGACAACAATAAATACAGCGCGCTGTATGACGGTGAGAATTACAACGGCGCCAACGCACTCGTCTCAGTGAGCAGAAACGCGCGGGGCTGGGGCTTTTACAGTGAGTACTTTTTTCAGCCTTCCACTATAAGAAGGGATAACGGTTTCGTATCAAGAACTAATTTTCACCAGATCTATATGGAGCAGCATTATAATTTTTATCCGGAAACAAAATTAGTAAGACGTTTTAATCCCAGAGTTAACGGATTCCTTAAATATGATACAGACGGAAGGATCAAAGAGCAGTATGTCGATCTGAATATTTCAACGGATCTGACTAATGGAATTTTTGCATCGCTCGGATATTTTCCTTTGAAAAATGAGAACTACGAGGGCGTTCATCATGAGAATGTAAACCGCTGGCACATGAATCTTGAAGCAAATAATTTAAGCCGCTTAGTAACTGGTGGAATATATCTTGAGTTCGGAAAATATATCGTTCGGTTCGCAAAGCCTTCTTATGTTGGTACGGGAAATAATTTCGAAGTGTATGCTACAATAAAGCCCATGGACAGATTGAGATTCGATTTGAACTACAGCTACTCCGAGCTTTCAAAATCCGCAGGTGGGGAAAAATTATTTGCCGGATACGTGCTGAGCAATAAAATGTCATACCAGTTCACAAAAAATTTCTTCCTCAGAGTTCTCCTTCAGTATGATCTCTTTTCAAGAAATTTCAGCATCGATCCTCTGCTGAGCTATAAATGGAATCCTTATACCATTCTGTTTCTCGGCTCATCACATGATCTTAATGAAATAGTAAATCCTCAGGGCTTTTCAAAATACTATGAGACCGACAGGCAGATATTCCTGAAGTTTCAGTATTTATGGTCGTTATAAAAAGATAGCTGACGCGATTGCATCCGCTTTTTTATCTATAATCCTTTGTTTTTTTTAATTCAAAATGTCCTAAGAAAGAAATTAAGAGCAAATGACAACAAACTTGAGATAGTTTATTTGCTGAACAAAAATCACTGGGGAAAAGGGCTGATGCCTGAAATACTGAATGAGGTCAATCTATATGCGTCTTCTTCGGGGAAAAAGCTGATTGCAACCGTAAACCCAGGAAATGAAAACAGTATGAAGGTTCTGAAAAAAATAGGTTTGATAAAAGAGGAATGGATAACAGATGAAGAAGGAAAGGCATTCAAGGTAACATTAAAACAGCCGGATGGCATTAAGATAGACAGTTAAAGGAACTATTTGAACAAGAGCCGGAACAACCGGAATTAAATCCCTTCCTATGTGTTTTTCGTTAATATATTCAGAAGCAGTTCATATTAAAACAACATGAAAAATAATGATATATTTAAAAATAGTTGCAATATTGTTTTTAATAGTTTTATATTCCTCGTGTATGAAAAAGGAAAATTTACAAACCGAAAATAAAAAAACCGAAACCACTCAAATGAATAACGAAGAAAAGAAAAATCCCTATTACTCAAACATCAATATTAATAAGTTAGATGTTCCTGATACCGAATGGAAAAAAATCCTTTCCGACAGTGTGTATCAGGTCGCCCGTAACAAGGGGACAGAAATGGCATTCACAGGTAAGTACTGGAATTCGGAAGGACTCGGAACATACTACTGTGCTGTATGCGGTAATAAGCTGTTTAAGTCTGATTCCAAGTTCGGAAGTTCATGTGGCTGGCCAAGCTTCTTTGAAACAGTACGAGAGAACAGTGTCATTTACGAAACTGATACAACACACAACATGAAAAGGACTGAAGTCCTTTGCGGCAGATGTGAATCCCATCTCGGACACGTATTTGATGACGGTCCTCCGCCAACTCATAAAAGGTTTTGCATGAATTCGATCGTGCTTGATTTTATATCTGACGACAAACCCCAGTCTGTGAAATAGATTTAATTGATCATCTGAAGTATTTAAGAAAATTGTCCGCTGATAAAAGATTAGCGGGCTTTGTTTTAGCACGTTTTCTTTAGAGCAATTAATAATTATGCAAATCATTCAAGCTCTTTAGTAATTGAAAATTGATAAATGATGCGTTAAGTTTATTGCATCACTTACCTATAATCTTATCGAAGGAGCTTCATAAATGAAAAATTTTCAAATCTATTTCTCAGTTATTTTTTTAATAATATTTACCGGTATCAGGATAAATTCTTATGCACAATCCGCTGATACCTAACTGAATCAAAACTCAATTCTAAAGTTCAGCAGGCATTTACAGACCTTCAGGTCCCGGGTGCAATCATAGGCGTATGGATGGGAGATAAGACACCCTGGATTACCTCAATTGGAATAGCAGATTTAAAGACAGGGAAACCTATTTCGCTTGATGATAAAATGAGGATCGGAAGTATCACAAAGACATTTACAGGTACGATCATTCTACAGCTTCAGGATGAAGGAAAGCTGAGAATCAGCGACAAGCTTTCAAAATACTTTCCTGATTATCCAAACGGAGATAACATAACATTAGAGGAACTTGGTAATATGACAAGCGGATTATTAAACTATTCTGAAGATGAAACCTTCGGAAATGATTTGATGCAGAATATGAAAAAGCCATTCACTCCTGAACAGCTTATTGCAATTTCACAAAAGCATGATCCTTATTTTGCTCCCGGAACTGCCATGCATTACTCAAACACCAATACCATATTGCTTGGACTTATAGCGGAAAAAATTACCGGCAACACATTGCAGGCTGAAATTCAAAACCGTATACTAACACCTCTGGGGATGACAAATTCAAATTTTGCCATGAACGCAGATTTTCCTGAACCTCATGCTCAGGGTTACATGTATATGGATTCGACCAACACTGTCCCCACGGATGTATCAGATTCAGATCCAAGCTGGGGATGGGCGGCAGGATCAATGATCTCTACTCTTGGCGAAGTAAGAAAATATGCAAAGGTACTTGCGACCGGTGAACTGGTCAGCAAAAAGTCTCAAGAAGAAAGACTTCGATGGGGAAAAACTTTTGTTCCACCCGGCGGGGCATGGAAGGGTGCTGAACTCAGATATGCATTTGCAATTGCAAACTTTGAAGGAGCTGAAGGTCATAACGGTGGCATTCCCGGATTCAACAGTTTTATGGGTTATGTACCTGAGCTTGATGCTACCATAATCGTATTAGTAAATATGCAGGACAACAAAGCGGGCATCGGACCGGCAGATTCAATTGCAAGAACCATTCTTACACAGCTTAAAGCTCAATAATTTTTTACAATGAACAATTTTTATTACTATAACTTTTTTTCAAAAATTTAAAATAAAAATAATGGCAATAAAACCAATTCCCGAAGGTTATCATACGATCACACCCTTTCTTGTAACTCCTAAAGTAAAAGAGTGCATGGAGTTTTTAAAAAAAGCATTTGATGCACAGGAGATTTACAAAATGGAAGCATCTGATGGTGCGATAATGCATGCCGAAATGAAAATTGGTAATTCGATGCTGATGATGGGTGAAGCAAGTGAAAAGTATCCGCCGCTCTATGGGGCATTGTATCTGTATGTTGAGGATGTTGACAAAATTTACAAACAGGCAATCGATGCCGGGGCTACATCTACAATGGAACCAACGGATCAGTTCTATGGGGACAGAACTTCAGGGATTAAAGATCAGTTCGGTAATACCTGGTGGATCGGGACTCACATTGAAGATGTGTCGGCTGAAGAACTAACGAAACGTGAAAAAGAAATGCAAAACAAAAAAAAATAATACTATGACTAAAATTTTTATTATTCTGTTCAGTTTTTTTCAGTTTTACTGTTCGGAAATTTTTCAAATGCAATTGCGCAGGAGCATGATATCAGAAATGATCTTGATACTTTAGTTACGGGTCTGATGCAAAGAAATAATCTTCCGTCAGTTGTACTGGCAGTTTTTATTCCGGGCAAAGCTGAATATATCATAGTCAAAGGAAAAGCAAATCTTGCCACAGGTCTTGATCGCAAAGCGGGTGATCAGTACCGCATCGGAAGCATCACTAAAACATTCATTGCTACAGTGATCCTTCAATTGTCAGATTCAGGTAAGATCAGCGTATCGGATAAGCTTTCGAAATGGTTTCCGGAATTTCCTAACGCGGATATTATCACGATCAATGATCTTCTTATGATGAGAAGCGGCATTTATGATTCATGGGATCATGAAATACTCGAAAAATATTACAAAGACCCGATGATAAAACTTACCGCCGATGAAATGATAAGGTTGTCAGCGGAAAAACCTTTTGAATTTAAAAAGCCGGACACTGAAGGAGTGTATTGCAATATCAATTATATTCTGCTGGAAAAGATAATTGAAAAGATCACAGGAAAAAAAATTGCAACAGTACTCGATGAATTTATTTTTAAGCCTTTAGGAATGACAAACTCGATTTACCCGGTAACAACAAATCTTCCGGGAAATTTACACGGCTACAGTTGGAATTATGACACTAAAATTTTTGAAGATAAAACATCGGTAAACCCTGATCCCGTTGGCGGCGCAGGGGCTGTAATTTCAGATATCCATGATCTTAACATTTATGCGCGGGCTCTGTATACCGGACATAATTTATTGAACCCGGAAACACAAAAGCAGAGACTTGAATCAAAACCATTCAAAGGCATTCCTGACTTTATTCAGTATGGTGAAGGTATAATAAAGTTTGGAAATTTTTACGGACATAACGGAACGATATGCGGTTTCAGCTCCGGCATGTTTTATCAGCCGGACAATGATGCGACAATAATTGTGAACGTCAGCCGGCTCGACCTTGATGATAAGAGTCAGTCGTCTGTGATATTCGAGGAGGTTGCAAAGTATCTGTTCCCAAATGTTGTTAACTGGTGATCTCAGTTTATGGACACTGAAAATTATCTTAAAAAATTATCCGTTGAATCGTCAGTCAAACCTTCGGTTGAGTATTTAAATGAACTTCACCACAAGAATCTTCTTACATTTCCATTTGAGAATCTTGATATTCATAGCAGCACTCCAATTGTAACTGATATAAAAAAATTTTATGAAAAGTTAATAAATAATAATCGCGGAGGTTTTTGCTATGAGTTAAACGGTTTGTTTAATGAATTGCTGAAGGAATGCGGATACAAGACATATTTTGTTTCATGCAATGTTTTCATTTCTGATGAAGAGGGTTTCAGTCCTGACTATGACCACATAGCGATTATAGTACAGACAGAAGATGGGGAATACCTTGCAGACGTTGGCTTTGGTGATAATTTTTTGGAACCGTTAAAATTAATTTATGACAAGTCCTTAGAGCAACACGGTATCCACTACCGACTTTCGAAAATCAACAGCGATGAAATACTTTTGGAAAAATCGCTTAACGGAAGCGATTACTCTATGGAGTATAAATTCAAATTAATACCAAAAGAACTTAACGACTTTGCCGAAAGGTGTCATTACCATCAGACTTCACCGCAGTCTCATTTTACCCGTGGAAAAATATGTTCCATCCCAACAACGAAAGGAAGAATTTCCTTATCCGATAAAAAGCTTATTATCACAAAGGGCGGAGAAAGAAATGAAATTACAATTAACAGTAACGACGAATTTGATAAATTTCTATTTGAGTATTTTAAAATAAAATTATGAAGGTAAACAAAAATTTTTCAGATGGAATAAAATTGATATTCTATTCTTGCGCGATTTTATTTTTCATAAGCTTCACTGTGGCAGAAATTTCAAAAACCAACACTAAACCAAATTCAGAGATGGATAAAGATCAGAAGAAAAAAGTTACAGGGATCGGGGGCATTTTTTTTAAGAGCAAAGATCCGGAAAAAATCAAAGAGTGGTATAGTCAGAATCTCGGACTGGTAACCGATCAATACGGTTCAATGTTCGAATTCCGTAATGCTGATAAGCCCGATGAGAAAGCTTATCTTCAGTGGAGCCCCTTCGGCGAGAAGACAACTTACTTTGAACCGTCGCAAAAAGATTTTATGATCAATTACAGAGTTGAAGATCTTGAAGGGCTTGTTGAGGAATTAAAGAAAAACGGGGTACAGATAGTTGACAGCATAGAGACTTATGATTATGGAAAATTCGTTCACATACTTGATCCTGAAAATAATAAGATCGAACTCTGGGAGCCGATCGACAGTGTTTTCACCGAACCTGAAGACATTAAGAAATAAGTCAGCTTTAAAAGACAAGAATATTGTTGATCACTCTTTTGAATTCGTCCTTAGTCATTATGCTGTCACATCCGGCTTGAAAAATTTTTTCCCGTTCAACAGGAGTGGAGTGCAGCAGAATAATTTTTTTCTTAAATGAAGATCTCAGATCATTTATCAGACCAAGTGTATCACCTGACCCGCTCTCATTGTCAATAATTATCATATCCAGATTAGCAGCAGATGATTTTTTGCGAACTTCATCCGGATCCACAGATTCTTCGATAGTAACCTGGCAATTAAGTTTGGTAAGCGTTAAAGCCGAAATGCGCACGATCCCCGAAAGATCCTTGTCCGAGGATATAAGAAGTATTTTTTTTGTATTCATCTCTTTTAAGTTAAAAGTTAAAAGTTAAAAGTTAAAAGTTAAAAGATAAAAGATTTAGATTCTTATGAAGATCCTAAACTTAATTTGGAAAAGCTTGTAAATCTAATGCTGTTAAACTCTATAACTTCAACTTTATGCTTTATAACTTTATAACTTTTAACTTTTAACTAAAGTGTATTGAATTGATAAAGGAAAAAAATCATAGTAACTTGAATAAAAATTCCTGAAAAGTATATGCCAAAAATCACAATTGACAATCGTGAAGTTGATTTTACAAAGGGTCAAACCATTATACAGGCTGCCCGCAAAGCTAATATAGACATAGCTCATTTCTGCTGGCATCCTTCAATGACCGTAGCAGGTAACTGCCGGATCTGTCTTGTTGAAGTGGAAAAAATGCCGAAGCTTAGTATTGCATGCGCAACACCTGCGACAGAAGGTATGATAGTTCATACAAAGTCCGAGAAAACAATTCACGCACAGAACGCAGTAATGGAATTCCTGCTCATAAACCATCCGCTTGATTGTCCGATATGTGATGAAGCCGGAGAATGCAAGCTTCAGGATTACGCTTATAAATACAGTGTTGGTATCTCGAGATTTGATGAAATGAAAACTGAAAAAGATAAGAGAGTTCCATTAGGTCCAAATGTAATGTTTGATCAGGAAAGATGCATAAGCTGTTCGAGATGCATAAGATTTTGTGATGAGATAGCCAAGGATCCTGAGCTGACATTTGTTCAGAGAGGTGATCATGTTACCATTGAAACTTTCCCTGGAGAAGAGCTCGACAATCCTTATTCAATGAATGTTATCGAGATCTGCCCTGTGGGTGCTTTGACATCGCGTGAATTCAGATTCAAGTCACGTGTGTGGGAAATGTCGTTCACGGATACACTCTGTCCCGGCTGTTCCAGAGGCTGTAACACAATAATGGGAGTAAGAAATAATCAGATATTAAGAATAGAGCCGAGGGAAAATCTCGCGGTAAATGATTACTGGCTGTGTGACTGGGGAAGACTGAATACAATTAATTTTGTGAATGATGAATCACTGAGAATAAAGTCACCGATCATAAAGCTTGATGAAAGCTCCATAGAAAAGGAAGAGCATATTGATGTGAACTGGGACGAAGCAATTTCCAAATCTGTTTCCCACATGAAGAATTATGAATCATCGGAAATACTTTTCATAGCATCACCATTCTCAACGCTTGAAGATAATTACGCATTAAAGAAATTCGCCAAAGATATTTTTGCAAGTGACAATATATTTTACATTCCTAACATAGACGAAACATTCGAGGATGACATTCTGAGAAAATCAGATAAGACACCAAATTCAAACGGTCTTAAACTTCTCGGCATCAGGCAGTACACAAATGAAATTATCGACAGGTTAAGCACAGGCAAGATCAAGATGGTTTTCATTTTGAATGATGACATTATGAGACTTCCCGGATCGGATGTCTTCATGAAAAACATCGAATCAACTATCCATCTTATCTCTGTTCAAACCAAAAGCTCGCGACATGCATCAGTAATCCTTCCTGTATCAACGTATGCGGAAGTAAACGGTACATTTGTAAATTTCGAGAACAGGATACAAAGGCTTCGAGCAGCGGTTTCGACACTTGAAGAGGAAAGGATATTAGGAGAATTTGCAGTGTCACGGCTTGATAAGTTCGGTGCGCACAATGACAGGTGGACACACGGGACTAAATATAATTCAAGACCGGGTTGGAAGATCCTTATGCTTATCGCAAAAGCAATGGGACATGAGTTTGCGTTTGAAAATTCGGAAGAAGTTTTTGTAGAGCTTTCTTCAGCGATCCCGGAAATGTCAGGTTATGATTATAACTCAGTAGGTAAATCAGGAATAGTAATTGGAGAAAAACCATTAGTTGAAGCTGACTAAATTCATTCATAAATATTTTTTTTAAAAACTCATTGCACTGATGTGTAATGAGTTTTTTAATTTTATAAGGTAAGTCAACCGGAAATATTCTCACGAAACAGCATATGAAAAAAATTAACAGGGACATAATTTTAAAAGCAAAGAAAGCAGGGTTTTCTGACAGGCAACTTGCGCATATTTTAAAGACTACGGAAAAAAAGATCCGCGAGTACCGTTTTAAGAACGACATAATTCCTGTTTACAAAACCGTTGACACCTGCGCTGCGGAATTTGAAGCAAGCACTCCTTATCATTATTCAACTTATGAAAAATTTAACGAAAGCATTTCTTCTGATAAGGAAAAAATAATTATTCTCGGCGGCGGTCCGAACAGAATCGGGCAGGGCATCGAGTTTGACTACTGCTGCGTAAGGTGCGTGAAAGCACTTCGCGAAGAAGGATATGAAACCATCATGATCAATTGTAATCCCGAAACTGTTTCGACCGATTATGACATTACTGATAAATTATATTTCGAACCGCTCACGACAGAAGATGTTCTCAATATCTATCACTACGAAAAAAATGTCAAAGGAATTATTGTAAGCTTCGGCGGGCAGACACCTTTGAAGATTTCAAAGGAGCTTGAGAAGAACGGCTTGAGGATACTGGGTACTTCATCAAAGAACATCGACATTGCGGAAGACAGAAAAAAATTCGGAATGCTGCTTGACAAATTAAACATTCCAAAACCTGAATATGGCACGGCAAAAAATCCGATCGCGGCAAAAATGATCGCCGAAAAGATCGGGTATCCGGTGTTGCTGAGACCTTCGTATGTTCTTGGAGGAAGAGCAATGCAGATAGTTTATAACAATCAGCAGGTCGAAAAATTTTTTAAAGATGAATACGATCTCTCGACCGAACATCCTGTTCTGATCGATAAATTTTTAGAGGAAGCCCGTGAGATAGATGTCGATGCGATCTGTGACGGAGAAGAAGTTTACATTGCAGGAATAATGCAGCACATCGAAGAAGCCGGAATTCATTCCGGGGACAGCACTTCAATATTACCGCCGATATCTATTAATAAAAAGAATCTGAAAGAGATAAAGGAATATACAAAAAAGCTTGCCCTTGCTCTTGAAGTAAAAGGGCTGATCAATATACAATTCGCAATAAAGAATAATATTGTGTATGTGCTTGAAGTAAATCCGAGAGCGTCAAGGACTGTTCCCTTTGTAAGCAAGACAACGGGAATTCCTATAGTAACAGTTGCTGCAAAAATAATTGCAGGAAGAAAGCTGAAGGAATTCAAGCTGAAAAGTTTTGAAGATATAAATTACATCGGAGTTAAGGAATCAATTTTTCCATTTCAGAAATTTCCAAAAGTGAAAATGTTCCTGGGACCTGAGATGCGCTCGACAGGTGAGGTAATGGGGATCGGCGCGACATTCGGAGAAGCGATGGCGAAAGCGCAGGAATCTACAGGCAGCCCTATTCCGACAAGCGGAAATATTTTTGTAAGTGTGAATGAAAATGATAAAAAGAAAAAGACACTTGAAATAATTAATAAATATAAGCTGCTGGGTTTTAAGATCATTGCAACCAAAGGCACTTCGAAATATCTGAATGATAATGGCATTGAAGCGGAGCCGGTTTATAAGGTCAACGAAGGAAGACCTAATGTGGTGGATATGATAAAGAACGGTAACGTGCAGGTAGTGATCAATACACCGCTTGGTTCGGAATCACGGTTCGATGAGTATGCTATCGGCTGGGCTGCTGTGCAGCATAAGATCCCGTTCATCACTACACTGTCCGCTGCGAGCTCATTCGCTGAAGGTATCTCGAACATAAAGGAAGGAAAAGCTGAAGTGAAAAGTCTCCAGGACTATTACAAAAGCTGATAAAGCCGGTAAAGATTCTGAAGAAATGCTTAGATAAACCTTTACATAATGATTATATTCAGTAAAATGAAGGTAATATAGATGGACTTAGAAAAAGTTAAAAAGAATTATAAGTGGGATCCGATGAGGGGAGATTATTCAAAGAGTTATGTCTCCTACGAAAGACGGATTTACAGAAGGAAGAAGATTAGAAATGTATCGCTGACAATTCTCTATATCATAATATTGATCGTTAGCATTATTGTGATCTATCAAAAGTTCAAATAATTCGTTCTACAAAATCCTTTCCTGAGATACAAGCTCCTGTAAAATCATCCGGTCCGTTAAGAGTAATATTATTCAAGAACTCAATATAGTCAAAGGCATTACTACATTTTGTAATGCCCTTGAAAATTTTTTCTATACTATGATCAGATTGATATTAATTTCTTACTCCTTTCAACAGCACATCAAGTGTAATATCGTTTAACCTTAGATTTTCGATCATAATTATTTTCGCTCTGAAGCCCTCGCTGTTCCCATCAAGAGAAATAGCCTCGTCCTCGTAATAAGCTGTGATCGCGATGTCGCTGTTATGAGTTAATGAGTTCATGAACGAGATCTCATTCATTTCAATCAATCCTGTATTGGTGCTGTTAAAAATGAATATCTGACCGGGAATTAATTTTAACTGTGTATAAAAAACCGGCACGGATAGCTTATCACCCGGATCGATACCTGTGACTGATTCCGTACCTGAATTGTTTCCGGATACTATCTGCTCACCGCATCCGGCAAGCATTGAAATTGCAAAAAACAGTAAAGCAGCATTCAGAGTTATGATTGTTTTGATAGATGAGTTTTTGAAAAGAGATCTTTAAAAGGGTTTTGTCAAAAAGCTCAGATCTCTTGAAGAGGAATTCAAAAAACAAAAGATACACGACGTAGAATATTACAAAAACAAGTTTGAGATAGATGCCTTCAATGAGATCATATTTACACAGGACAGGGTGATCACAAATTCCAAAGATCATCCGGAGAAATACATAATAGAGAATACAAAGAGCATGGTAAATTATTTTGTAGTGTCAATCCTTGAGGAATACCGGTTCCTTATCACTTACAGGAAGATCATTAAATTTAATTTTGATCCGGAGTTTCATAAATTAGTTTTAAGCTATCTTGAAAAGAATGAAGCCGAGCACAATGTTCCGCTTATTTCATTATACCTCAGCTCAATTCTTCTGATCCTTGAAAGAAAGGAAGAATATTTCAAAAAGACAAAAAGGAACCTGATCAGCGAATCCGGCTCTCTTAGCCACAGTGATAAATACAGCACCTATGCGATACTTGTTAACTTTGCAAATGATGAGTATCAGAAGAGAAATAAAAAATTTCTGAAAGAATCCTTTGAATTGTATAAACTGATTCTTGAGAACAAACTTTATAACGGAGTTTCCGGTGGCAGTTTTTATAATCCACTTTTCCGGAACATTGTGAACGTTGCTCTTCTTATGAAAGAAACCGAGTGGACACAGAATTTCGTAAAGACATACATTAACAAGCTAATGCCCGAAGCCCTGCATAACACACTTCATCTGAGCAATGCGCGTTTAAATTTTGCAAAAGGAAATTATGAAAGATCACTCGAAGACCTGAGTAAAATTGTCGCTATCAATCACTTCCAGGTAAAGCCACTTATAAAATCAATTACGCTGATGATATATATTGAGAAGGGATAGCTGAGTGAAGCGGTGGATCTGATAGACGCATACCGGCATTACATTTCTTATGAAAAGCTGTTGCCTGACATTTCAAAGGAGAAGAATATGAACTTCATAAAGTTCTGCAATGAGATCATAAAGCTCAGATCAAAAAGATCCAAAGAAAAGATCAGCGATATGCGGTATGATCTGTTGAATACGGAAAATATACTGGAGAAGGAATGGCTGGTGGATAAGATCGTAGAACTTGAAAAGTATACAGGAAATTCATAAACGCGAAGCTTACATTTAGAAAATCACAAAGGCACAATGACAATAAGAAGTGATTTGTCCTCGTGATTTATCTTTGTTAAAACTGTACGCTTATACCGCCTACTGGAAAAAAAGCCCATTGATAAATAGTCGCTAAACGCTTACTGCCGTCATTCCAATAGTAATTATAAATATTTTCCCTGTCGAAAAGATTCTGGAGTTCGATATAACCAATCAATGTCGCGCCCCTGAAATCAAATTTCTTATCGACTCTCAGATCAACTCTCATATAATAAGGATAACGCAAGCTGTTAAAATCATTAGTCGCGAAGACAGCACGGTTGACAAGCTTTGATGCACGCTGATCAATCGGAGTATAAGGTCTGCCGCCTGTGTATTTAAATTTTGTCCCGATGAGCCAGCCGTTTTTGAACTGGTAGCCGGCGATAAGCGTGAACTGGTGTCCGAGATCAAATGCGCCAGGCTTCTCCCCGCCTTCAAGTGCCGTAAATCCCGACTTAATAAATGAGTAATTTATCATTCCATATAATCCACGCTGTGAAAGCTTTTTCTGGATAGAAACATCAATTCCTTTTACAAAACCAAAGCCCGCGCTTACTGCCTCACCAACTATGTTCGGACCGAAGTCCGCACCGCCGTCAATTAAAATGTATGTCGGAATATCTTTCCATACCGGATAGTCTTTGTATTTTTTGTAATAAACTTCAACAGAAGCTTTGAGATCACTCGCAAAGAAATGTTCGAGCCCGGCAACATAATGTTCGCTTCTGATACTGTTGAGAAGTGCGTTCTTCGGGCTGGAGCTGAGCCAGATGTATTCAGGCGACTGATGATACATTCCCCATGCCAGATTCAGTGAGCTGACGGGAGTGAATTTTATTGACAAGCCCGCTCTCGGTGAGAAATATGTTTTCAGATTTATGTATTCAAAATAATCAACACGCGCTCCTGTATTTAATACCACAACATCATTGAACAATTTGGTTGTAAAGTTAACATGACCGAAAAGCTTGTACGTATCAATTTTACTGTTTGCGTTTATGGTATCGTAAGCATAACCTGCGGCGCTGGTATCACCTTTCAAAAACAATTCGTTCTGAATGTCGGCAAGCTTTCCTCCGATACCCGTGTTTAATATCAATGCTCTGGAAAGCTGTATGTTAAGATCCGAGCGCAGGTTTACTTCATTATTCTTCGCTTTATTTCTGAACTTAATATCAGCAGTCTGACTTTCGATCTGCAGTATATAATTGTCGGTATATGAATCGGACAGCACTGTCTGTAAATATCCATTCCGGAAAAGTTTTTTATAATTTATACCTAGCGCGAGTGTTTTCTGGTCAACGGTAGAATTCCCATAAGGATTATCATCGGCGGATTCACCTGAAAAATCAATTTTGTCCAGACCGAGCAAACCTATCAAAGTAAGCTTATCATTCCGGCTGATATCAAAAGTTGTTTTTAAATTAAAGTCCCAATAGTTAGGCACTGAAGTAAGACGGATGGCGTCCTTTATCAGCTCAAGATAGCTTCTTCTTACTGAGAACATAAATGATCCTTTTTCCGAAAGCGGACCTTCGAAAATTCCGCCGAAGCCGGCAATCGAAAGATTTATGTCTTTGTATAATTTCTTGCGGCTGCCTTCTTTAAAATTAATATTGATAACGCCGGAGAGCTTGTCGCCGTAAAGCGAAGGAAAGCCCCCTGTCAGCATGTCAGTATCAAAAATAAATTTTGAATTAATAAAACCGATCGCGCCGCTCGATGAACCGTCCGTTCCGAAATGATTTATATTCGGAATTTCTATGCCGTCAATCAGGATGAGATTTTCTGAAGGCGATCCTCCCCTGATTATCAGATCATTCCGCTGGTCATTGCCAATGGCAACACCGGGCGCTGTCTGCAGCATTCGTGAGATGTCCTCGGTCGCCCCGGGTGCTCGGCGAATTTCCTCGTAGTCAAGATTGATAGAGCTGATGTTAACATTTGAACTTTGCTTAAATGAATTCGCTTCGACATCTATAACCTCTGTTACAATTCCCTGCGGCGTCAGCTTAATTGTTACATCAAGCACTTTGCCCGCGTAAAGGAGAAGATCTGATTTGATAAAAGGCTCGTAACCAACCGCGGAAATTTTCAGCCGGTATGATTCAACAGCCAGCTTATCAAAAACAAAATCGCCGTTCTTACCGGAAAGGATCTCGGCACCAGTATTCATAAGAATTACCGATGCGCCCTCTACCGGGCTTTGAGTTTCCTCATTGATAATCTTTCCTTTGATAATCTCATTACCGCTGTATTGTGAAAGTGATATTGAAGTCAGTAAAAAGGTTAGCTGAAGTACAAAGAATAATTTTTTTAGCATGTATGTATGTAGGGTATGTCGTAAACTGAATACAAAATTAGAATTATAACCTTACTAATTAAAGTTAAAAATATCAGGCAAAGAGGAGAAAGTTACAAATGTCGAGTTACAAGTTACAAATGCTGAGGTCTCTTCCTGTTTACGGTAAGACCTCACCCACAAAGTTTATCGAATTGTTATAACATATCACAACATCCGACGCGTCGGCGAAGTTGTCCCCGTTCACATCTGTCACTAAGTACCCCGATTCGAAATTTATGACGTCATTGTTGATGAGTATGAGATCCGCAGCGGTAACGGCGGGCTTATTAAAAAAAGCACTTTACCGATACAAATACAGGATGGCTGTGCTATCAATAAAATGTTTTTCATTATGTGGATTTATTTTTATAAACTTAACACAATTTTCCCAAACATTCAAATATTCAATTGAAATTATGATCTGCCGGAATTGGCTTTGCGTACAACATTACAATTAAAAAAATCATACAATGAATCCGGACAAAAATAAAATTGCGGAGCTTGAAAAGAAATGCTTTCTTTGTTATCAGACCAAAGACAGAAAAACGCTTGAAGATCTTCTTAGCGATGAATTCACTTTCACAAGTCGTTACGATGATCACATTTGACAAGAGAGAGTATTTCAAAAGATGCAGGTCGTTTAAGGAAGAAAAACCTGTGTTTACTTTCGTAAAGATCATGGCTGAAGAAAGTGAAGCGTTCGTTATTTATGAATGTGAATCCGGAGGAATGGAAAAATTCCGGAACACTGAGTTTTTTAAATTCGATGGCGAGAGGATCAGGGAAGTGGAAGTTTACTTTGGGGACGCGGTAAAGGATTAAAAAAATCCCCCGGATCAGTGTTTAAACCGGGGGATCAAAATTGCTTAAATTTATTTCAAATTGCTTCAGAGCTTTTTTATTGAAGTTACTGATATTGAATTAGAGGCAGCGTTTACTTTTCCTTTCACAATTACCTTATCGCCGTTGGAGAGATCTCCGTTCACATTTTTCAGATTTAAATCCTTACTGTTCGGAGTAATGAGAGTAAATCCGGAGCCGGAGTTTCCGGCGATAGTACCTTTAGCTTCAACCTTTATGTCACGGACACTGAAGCCGCCGTCATAGACTGCATCGCTGATCTCTGTTACATTGATCTTCGGACTTGCATTAAATGAAAGTATGAAGCGAGTGTTCTTCAGATCGGTCTTCACTGATTTGACAAAGTCGAGCGACTTGAACTGCTCTTCGACTCCCTTTGCGCAAAGTGAGCAAGTGAATCCGTCAACTCCTATCGTCAGTTGAGTTACCTGTGCAAATGATGTACCCGTCATTAATATAAACATCAGTATTACCACGGTTAAAATATTTTTTTTCATATAAATGAGATTAAATTTTCAGGGATATTATTTGAATATCCGGGTTTGTATTGTATCAAAAAATTATTTTTAAAATTAAAGCTTATAAAATTAATTTAACACGTATAAATATTATCTGCGGTGGAATTTGCAGAACAACCGTCCAAAATATTAAAAAGCCCTGCAACGAATTTCAGGAATTAAGGAATCATTAATATCGAATTGATCTGCTTTGTTATTTCTAAATCCTTAAGACGGAATATAATATGTTGAAATCTGAATCAGGAGGAGGATGAAATGAAACAGGATATTGATCTGAATCGGAAAAGTAATAGTTATTATACACGTTGTTGCCTGACGAAGGAACATCTCCGGTAGTGAGCTTTGTCTGTATTTCTGTAATTAATGCTGAAGCTTTAGCCGGCTGCACAGGAGCTTGTTTTACTTCACAACAGCAGCTCTTCTGATAACTTACTTCTTTGATTTGTTCATGCTGTTTGCAGCAGCAGGACATTGTTTCAAAGTTGCAGCTTTCGGTAAGTATTTCTCCAAAGGATAAATTTGTGAATAAAAAACCTGCCAGCAAAATTACTGAAAAAGCTTTTAAGAAATATGTGCTGAAAATTTTTGGCATGTAATATAAACAACTCCCACTGCAGAATTTAAGTTTCTGTTTTTTTAAAACAATCACTGGAAATTAAAGTTTTCCCATCCACGCATCAAAAGTCTTCTGCTGCTGATCCGTAAGCTTTTCCGAAACTGCTACTTTAAAGTCGTAAGCTGTCTTTGTTTCATATATCTTGGCTTTAAGAGGAACCTGGGTTTCTTTCCCGTTCTCATCATACCTCGCTACAACAAGCTCAAAATCGTCACCAACCTTTACCTTTTTCTTGGCTGAGCCGAGCATATCCCGCACATTCATATAGGTGATCTTTGTTCCGTTGAACGCAACAAGCTCATCATCAGCTTTCAATCCCAATTCTTTGACAAATTTATTTTCGGGATCATCAAGCTTCATGATTTTCAACCTGTAATTTTTCTGATTGAACCCCATCGCAAAGCCGCCTAAGCTCACTGTCTGATATGGCACGCTTTCAACATCGATTCCGATCTTGGTAAAAATATCTCCATAAGGGATCCTGTTGGGACCGGCTACATATTTATCTAAGAACTCCCTGACCTTAGGAGATGTCAGAGATTCAATTTCAGAAAAAAGCTCACTGTCAACGAACGATCTTTCCTTCCCGTATTTTTCAAGAAGTTTATTTATTACATCCTGCAGTCCCATCTGTCCGTTTGATTCTTCCCTTATCAAAATATCCAGACACATTCCGATAAGCGCGCCTTTTAGATAAACATTCAGATACTGATTCTCATATTTATCAAGTGCTCCTTTGCTCATTTCAGTAAAGGCAAGAGTATCATTGAATTTCGCGGCGCCGTTTAGTTTGCTTTCAACCGCTTCTATATATTCATTTAGTGTCATAAGACCTTCGCGCAATTGAATATAGTCAGCCGAATATTCTGTCACGCCTTCATAAAGCCATAGATGCGCGCTCATAACAGGGTTGTTGAAATCAAAGTTGCCGATCTCTTCGGAATGAAGATTAAGTGGAGTGACGGTATGATAATATTCGTGCGCATTAGTTGACATAAGCTGCTTAAGCATGAATTGCTTTGCTTCTTTAGGAACATCAGGCATATAATAAAGAGACGACTGGTTATGTTCAAGCGCTCCGAAACTCGAGCTGTTGGTCTTGTTTGAAAAGTAGTAAAGGAAGGTGTATTTTTCCGAAGGCAATTTTCCTCCGAGATAATTTCTGATGCCTTCGAGTAATTTTTTATTGTCTGCAGCAATATCGTTCGCGTTAATTCCTTTGCCGGGTGAATAAACAGAGATCAGGATCTTAGCTTCGTCAAAATTTATTGAGGCGGTATCGGGAACATTAAAAAATATCGGACTATCAACAACGTACTGATAATCGGGAGCGGTGAATATTTCTTCAGCATCTGTCCGTTGCAGTGCGTCAAGACTTGTCGAGCCGTAGAATCCCACCGGCTTTAAGAATGTCAGCGTGTAGTCGTTATTAATGTAATTATCAAGATATCCGATGTAGGTATGATTGTTCAGAACAAATATAATACCATCTTCAAAGCTTGTTCCTGCGGGCTCAAAAACAGGATTTACCGTAGAGCTGTCATCAAAAGTATCGTCAGCTTTATAAGTTATTTTATACAATCTGTTCGCGTCTGAAATTTCCCAGGAGTTCACATCCTGCTTGCTGACATTAAGCTCGTTTCCTGATTCATCGAACGCCTTCACATCGCTGACATATCTTCCGAAATCATAGACTTTATATGTTCCGGGAACCATCGCGGGAAATTTATACATGACTTTATCTGAAGTGATCTTAGGGGTTATCAATTCAACTGTGATCCTGTCATCGGCTGTGTTATTCAGGTCGACGAAGAACTGGTAATTATCATTTTGTGTGACTTGAGCTTTTGTAAATGAAAAGGAGGTGAGAATTAAAATTGTAATTAAAAAAGTTCGCATTATTGTGGGATTTATATTAGTAACAAGTTATCAAAATTACGTATAAGTTTAAACATTGTTTCCAATAATGAATATAAATTTCACGATTAAAATATGAAAATAATTGAAACCGAAAGAATTTATCTGCGCAAGTTCACCGAAGATGACATTGAGGAAGTGTCGGTGATCTATTCCGATGAAGACGTGATGAGATACATCGGCATAGGCGGACGTGCGGATAAGAAGCAGACCGGACTTATGCTTGAATCGTTTATTAAAAGTTATGAAGAGAACGCGTTCGGTCTTCTTGCGGTGATAGAAAAAGGATCAGATGAGATCATAGGTCACTGCGGATTCAGCAAGCTGAAAAGCGGTGATGTTGAAATTGCATATCTGTTTTCCAAGAAATGCTGGGGGAAAGGAATGGCTACTGAAGCAGCGGAGGCGACGCTTCGGTATGGCTTTAGCCATCTAAAGCTGGCGAAGATCGTTGTCCTGGCTTATCCACAAAATCTCCCGTCCATTAATGTTATTCAAAAGATCGGGTTGAAGCCTGAAAACGACAGAGAATTTTTTGGGATCAACTTCCGCTACTTTTCCTTAGACAATTCTCATAAGGAATGAGCATATCATTATTGAGTGTTTCATAGTTTTTATATTTTTTAAATTATAAATAAATGCGCGCATACCTTCTATGAAAACTCTTTTAATAAATGCTAAAGTTCTAACAGGTAAAAATAAATTTACAAACGCCGTTGGCTTTGACTCTTCTACGGGCAGCATCATCTTTGCCGGCAGTAAGGAACAGGCATTGCGAATGCAAAATGAATTCGATGAAGTCATTGATTGCAAAGGTAAACTTGTCATGCCTGCTTTCGCTGAAGGGCATTGTCATTTTATTAAAGGATCATTTGTCAATTCACAGTTGAATCTGCGTGAAGCTTCTTCCGGAAAAGATTTTGTAAATGGTATAAATGAATTCAAAGCCGGTAACAAAGGCAAGTGGATCTTCGGAGGATATTTTTCAGACGCGAATTTTCAGGAGGAGATCGAACTGAGCAGCGCGTTTTTAAATGAGATCTGCAGTGATACGCCCGTGATTATTTCAAGATTCGATTCACATTCGGCTTTTGCCAACACAAAGGCACTGGAAATGTCGGGTATTTTACGGCAGAAAGAAAATTTTACCGCGGAAGAAATTGTAATGGATGAAGCTATGAATCCGACAGGTGAATTAAAAGAACGTGCACGCGAGTTTGTTCTTGACCGCATTCCAAGCGCGACACTCAAAGAAAGAACGGATATAGTTTCAGATGAAATGAAAAAGCTTCACTCTTTCGGTATCACTTCAATTTCAGATATTACTCTGACAGAGGATATTGAAATTTACAAAGAGCTCATCAACAGAAATGATTTGTTGCTTCGGGTTGATTCACGTTTACCATTTCAGGAATACAATAATCTTTCCAGCTATAGGAAAGATTTTTCCGCACTTACAGACCTTATTCAATTCAAATCACTGAAAGCATTTTATGACGGCTCTTTGTCAAGCAGGACAGCATATATGCATTCGAATTACAGGAACACTGATCATAACGGAATACGGACAGAGTTTGTTAACAGCGGTGATTTTGAAAAAATGTTCTTTGAAATTGATGACGCAGAATACCAGATGTCCGTGCATGCGATTGGTGATAAAGCCGTCTCGGAGCTGCTCGATCTGAATGAGGAGCTTATCAGGAGAAACGGTGTAAAGGACCGCCGTTTTAGGATCGAACATGCGCAGCATATAGCTGAAGATGATTTTGAAAGATTTAGAAAGCTGAATGTCATCGCTTCTGTCCAGCCGGCTCACCTGTTCAGCGATGCAAAAACCTCAGTCGTTTTACTTAATGATTTCAGCTCTGAACACAATTACAGGAAACTCATTGACATCGGAGCTAAGGTTTGTTTTGGTACAGACTTTCCAATTGTCAGTGAAAATCCATTTGAAACAATTTACTTCGCGGTTACGCGAAAAGCTGCTGGCTTTGAGAACGGATTTGTGATTGAAAACAGAATTAAGATAGAGGACTGCATCGAAGCTTATACTATGAATAACGCTTATGCCACCTTCAATGAAAATGTAACCGGAAATATTGTTGCAGGAAAATACGCGGACATCATTGTAATGAGAGATGATCTTTTTGAAATGAATGAAGATGAGTTAAGGGATGCGAAAGTTTCTCAGACTTACTTTGCAGGAAAAAAAGTATATGATTCAGAAAATTAAAGACACTTAATTTAATTCTGCACACGCATGATCTCACCTGCCTTTTTATAAGCATTGATCATATCGACAACTCCGCCTGACCTTGAAAGATTTGAGAACAATTCCTTCGAGCTCCTATCTTTTAATTTAACCATCAGACCTCTATACTGTCTTGTAGATGAAACGATCGCTTCTTTTAACTGAGCTGCAGTTATCTTTGGATAGTATGCTTTCAGGACTGCGGCGATGCCTGAGACTTCCGGCGCTGCCATGCTGGTTCCGTCGATCTGTTTATACTTATTGTTCGGCACTGTAGAATTGATCTTTACGCCGGGAGCGAATACATCAACAACTTCTTTGGAATAATTGCTGAACGGAGCTGCAAGGTCATACTTCGTATTTATGTTTTCCGGATCTTTTTCCTGACTCCATTTCTGCATCCACGAATTCGCACCAACAACGATCATGTTGGAGAAAAATTTCTTCTGCCCATTCTCTTCCAAAAATTTTCTGGGAAAGTTTATCTTCTTACCGGCGTCCTCACTTTCATTACCTGCAGATACAACGAACAACACACTTTTTTCTTCAGCGTATTTTATTGCTTCAACGACAAACTCCGGATCAGGTGAAAAATATTTTCCCGCTGACATATTAATAATGCTTGCACCGTTATCGACTGCATACCGGATAGCATTACCAATATCCTTATCCCTCTCGTCGCCTTCATTGGGCACTGCTCTGAGACACATTATCTTTGCAAACGGCGCCTGACCTGTCTTGACCGATGCAATGATCCCCGCGACGTGAGTGCCGTGAATCTCAACTTTTTCACTTACTTCGTTATTGCCGTAATTCTTTTCAAGCATTAATTCCGGATTATCACCGACAAGCTTATAGGTAGAGGTTGTGTCAAAAAGATATTTAACCTTTGTATCATATTCATTCTTCAGTTCGAGCAGATCATTTTTATCCGCGCCGAAGAGAAGATACACGCCAAGAATTATGGACGCAGCGTCACTGTATTTACCTTCAGGCAGCTTGTTTGAAATTTCCTGCAGCTTTCTCGGATCAGTTGTGATATTTTTTTCGTTCAGAACTTTTTCAGCATCTACAATGTCTTTTAGTGTTTCGTCAATTCCTTTTTGTGTTGAGAAAATTTCATCCTTCTTATCTTCATATTCATTGAAAACTTTTTTCATGTATTCATCACTCAATGGTGTGCCTGAATTTTTGAGACGCTTGTATTCCCTTGTCACTTCCAGCGACAAAAATTTTCCATCACCGAGAAAATTCCATCCGTGAAAATCATCGACATAACCATTCTCATCATCATCAACCCCTGCCGAACCGTTAACTTCTTTTTCATTATTCCAGATATTGTCTTTCAGATCAGGATGTTCAATATCAAAACCTGCATCGATCACTGCGACAATGACTTCCTTCTTTTCAGGAATGAAATCGAGTGTCTTCAGATATTTATAAAATGCCTTTGTTCTTGTACCTTCATATCCGTCCTCTTCCGGGTCAAGCAAAGCCCAGTCAGGAAGATCGCTTGTGATATTGTTTTTAAATGCGTGAGTTAATGGTGAATATTTATTCTGATAGTCAGAGGAAGGCTTGAAGCTGTAAATGCTTATTGCGATAGTCAGTATTGAAAATATGAGCACTGGTTTACGTGATTTAATGAATGGTTTCATACAAGTAAAAGCTTTAATTTTATACATGAGTTTATAAATTTAGATATTACTTCGAACACTTGGAAGTCCCAAAAAATTACAAAAGCATTTCATGAAGGATCATTCCTCAGTTTACAGACAATACAAGCAAAAGGTAGATGATGTGATGTCCGGGGTCATTGAAAAAAAATATCCTGCGACACTTTATGAGCCGATAAAATATGTTTTAAGCAGCGGCGGCAAAAGGATCCGACCGATGATGGTGATCTTTTCCTGCGAAGCATTCGGAGGGAAAATTGAAGACGCTTTGAACGCGGGAGTGGCGATGGAGCTGCTACATAATTTTACGCTCGTTCACGATGACATAATGGACAACGCTGACGTACGCAGAGGAATGGAAACAATTCACAAAAAATGGAATGCAAATGTAGCGATACTTTCCGGAGATCATCTCATCGGACTTGCTTATGAATATTTACTCAGGACAAATTCGAACCGTATAAATGATATTCTGAAAATTTTTTCAGAAGGTATTACAGAAGTTTGTGAAGGTCAGAGCTACGATAAGGAATTTGAGGAAAGGAGCGATGTAACCAGTTCAGAATATCTTATGATGATCGGAAAGAAAACGGCAAAAATGCTGGAGACATCAGCGGCGATCGGTGCGCTTATAGGAGGAGCGGATAATGAGCAGGCAGCGAACATGAAACAGTATGCAAAAAATACAGGGCTTGCATTTCAGATACAGGATGATCTTCTCGACATCAACGCAGATGAAACTGAATTTGGAAAGAGGATAGGCGGTGATATTGTAGAGGGCAAGAAAACTTTTCTGCTTCTCAGGGCTCTTGAAAAAGTTAAGGAAACATCCGACCGCACAAAGCTTATGGATATTGTAAAATACAACGGTCTTAAGGAATATGATGAATCGAAGATAATGGAAATTAAAAATATTTATTCAAAGTATGGGATTATTGAAGATGCAAAAAACGATATAGAGAACTATACCAAGCTTGCTGATCAGCGTCTTGATATTCTCGCTGACGGCGAATCAAAGGATCGGCTGAAGTGGCTGTCGTCAATGCTAATGGACAGGAGCTTTTGAAAACAGTTTTAACAGGATGCTCTTACGATAAATTATCTCAAAAAAGGATTTCAAATTAATGATAGAAAAAGAAATAACGATAGTAAATAAAGCCGGAATGCATACCAGACCCGCCTCGATGATAGTAAGGATTGCGGCTAAATTCAGATCTGACTTCTATATTTCAAAGGATGGTTTTGAAGTTAACGGTAAAAGCATAATCGGAGTAATGACACTCGCCGCCGAGCAGGGTTCCACGCTTATGTTAAAGTTTGAGGGCGAAGATGAACAGGAATTTTCTGAAGAGATGGTTAAATTTTTTGAAGAAGGGTTCGGAGAAATGTAAATGGAATCACTGCATCAGATATCTTCACGGTTACTCACATCGGAAAAATTCACGGAGCTTAAAAATTTTTTGACGAAGGATAATTCAAACCTGAGCATCACCGGCACAGCGGGATCTCTGGCTTCGTTCATAGCCGATTTCATTTATACCAAGGTTAATAAAAAAATATTTTACCTTACCTCCGACAACGACAGGATCATAAAACTCAAGGATGATCTTGCGATGATATGCGCCTGCGAAAATCTTTCAGCTTATTCTTCAAAGATCACGGACAGTGAATCCGTTTCCAAAGTCCTTATAGATCTATCGGAAGCAGACAATTTTTTTGTAATTGCAAACGCTTCTGAGGCAGGAAATAAAATTATTTCGAAGGATAAATTCAGATCATCTATCATCGAACTGAAAAAAGATGAAAGCAAAAACTTTGACGAACTTCTGAGCATGCTCGACAAATACAATTTCAACCGCAAGGATTTTGTAGATGAAGAAGGAGATTATTCAGTAAGGGGAGGGATCGTGGACCTGTTCGCGGGCAACCTTGAAAGCCCTGTCAGGATAGAGTTCTTCGGTGATACGATAGAGTCGATAAGGGAGTTTGATATTAATTCACAAAGATCTGTAAGGGAAATTGAATCCGTAAAGATCGGATTGAATCTGAATACCGATGAGGAAGAAGAAAGTAAGAATGAAACAGGCGAGACAATCCTTGACTATATTCCGGAAGATGCATTTGTAATTATAGAGCAGCCGGAGATCACTTTTAATGAAACAGATGCCGCATTACTGGAAAGTCTTAGCCGGTTCCGTCAGATACACATTACATCTTTTGCAAATCAGATCGGAGGTCCCGCAGATTACACAGAGTTTTCTGAAATAAACTTTAATTCAAAACCTCAGCCGGACTTCCATTCAAATCTAAAATCACTTTATCAGGATCTCTGTACGAATATTAAAAACGGTTCTGAGGTATTCATTCTTTCTTCCGATGAACATCAGTCCCGGAGAATCAAAGAACTTATCGAGGATTTTGAAGATGAAAGTATAATTGAAAAAGATGAAACCATTCATGGGACTCATGAACACAATGAAGAAAAAGATGAGCTTAAGAATTTCAGCATTAAAAATAAATTCATCGTTCTACCCGAATCGATCCATAACGGTTTTATTTCTCATGACCCGGAGATCCTTATTTACACCGAGCATCAGATCTTCGGAAGATATTTTAAGCAGATAAAAAAACGCAAGCAAAAATTTAAAGGATTAACTTTCAGTGAGCTAAAGGAGCTGCAGTACGGCGACTTCGTTGTTCACCGCGATTTTGGTGTCGGAAAATATTCCGGCTTAAAGAAGATCACAGTCGGAAATAATATGCAGGAAGTTGTTGTGCTTTCATATCAGGGCAATGATACGCTTTTCCTTAATCTCAACAATATTAACTTGATAAAAAAATATTCCGGAGCCGAGGGTCACACTCCCACACTGACGAGACTTGGGGGAGGCGAGTGGGACAGACTTAAAGCAAAGACAAAAAAGCAGGTCATTGATATCGCGCGTGACCTTATCATACTTTATGCAAAACGAAAATCAGAAACCGGATTTAAATTTTCAAACGATACACACTGGCAGAAAGAGCTTGAAGCGAATTTTATGTATGAGGATACACCCGATCAGTATAAGGCAACCGTGGAGACGAAGGAAGACATGGAAACGGAAAATCCCATGGACAGGCTTATCTGCGGTGATGTGGGATTCGGAAAAACGGAGGTTGCAGTACGGGCAGCTTTTAAAGCGGTGCTTGATAATAAGCAGGTTGCCGTGCTTGTTCCGACTACTATACTCGCGGTTCAGCATTATAATACTTTCCGTGACCGGCTCTCATCATTCGCGGTAAATGTCGACAACATTACGCGTTTGAAATCTACCAAGGAGCAGAAGAAGACATTAGAAAAATTAGCCGAAGGCAAAATAAACATTCTGATAGGGACACACAGGATATTATCAAAGGACATAAACTTTAAAGATCTCGGGCTGCTGATAATAGATGAAGAGCAAAGGTTTGGTGTAAAGGCAAAGGAAAAATTAAGAAGCATCAAGCCGAATGTTGATACGCTTACGCTGACGGCTACTCCTATTCCGAGGACGCTCAACTTTTCATTACTTGGTGCACGTGATCTTTCGATCATAAACACGCCTCCGAAAAACAGAAAGCCAATCAGCACTGAAATTATAAAGCTTGACTGGAATAGCCTTGCATCAATAATCAGGAATGAAATTAACAGAGGCGGGCAGGTTTATTTTGTAAATGATAAAATTAAAAATCTTCACATACTTGGCGATACGATAAAGACTTACGTTCCGGAAGCAAAGATCGGCATTGCGCACGGACAGATGGACGGAAAAGAGCTTGAAGATATTGTTATAAACTTCATTGAGAAAAAGCTCAATGTACTTCTCTGCACAAAGATAATAGAATCGGGACTGGACATTCCGAATGTGAACACTATCATTATTAATAATGCCGACCGGTATGGTTTGTCCGAGCTTTATCAGCTTCGTGGAAGAGTTGGCAGAAGCGATATACAGGCGTTTGCCTATCTTGTCGCGCCTCCAAACGGAAAGCTGACGAAGACAGCCGTGAAGCGTCTTCAGGCGATCGAAGAGTTCACTGATCTCGGCTCGGGCTTTCATCTTGCAATGCGTGACATGGAAATACGCGGAGTGGGAAATCTGCTTGGCAAGGAGCAGAGCGGTTTTGTACAGGAGATCGGTTTTGACATGTTCATAAATATAATTGAAGAAGCTGTTCTTGAACTGAAGGAAAACGAATTCAAAGACCTGTTCAAAAATGAAAGTTCATTGCAAAAATTGAATGACAAGCTGAAGGAAAAGCTTGCGGAGAAGAGCACGATCATTGAGAATGATCTCAATGCATTGATCCCGAAGGATTATATTAATAACGATACGGAGAGACTGAATATTTACCGCCGTCTGTATGAGCTTAAGAGCTACGACGAGCTAAGTGTAATTTCAGATGAACTTAAAGACAGATTCGGTGAATATCTCGAAGATGTAGAAAATCTTTTGCGTGTAATCAAAATAAAGATCGCAGCAACAAAGCTCGGACTTGAAAAACTTATAATAAGGAACAGAAGCTTAACACTGGAATTTCCCAAAGAAAAAGAGAACAGTATCTTTGAAAGTGATTTCTTTAAAAATCTTATCGATACAATTTCCGATGATAAGAGGAAGAAGTATACTCTCATTCCGGATAAAGAAAAATTAGCTGTCAGCATCCGGCTTTTTGATACAACAGATTCATTAAGATTATCCGAGGTTGAAGAAATTCTGAGAGGTTCAGAACCGGTTAATGATTAATTAAATAATTTACAGGAATATGATTCTCAGATTCAACCGGTATAAAAATTGGTTTCAAGTTTAGCCTTTGCCGGCCACTCTAAAAATTCATTTTTGCATTCACCGGTTTTTTCAATCATAAAAAATATTGAGAAAGAGCTTGAAGGGAATATGGAAGACAGCACTCTTGCTATGTTTTTTGGGAATGGATAAAACTGTGATCCATAAAAACCCTTTACTTTACAGAATGAACCCGCTATAAGTTCATAGAATTTATAAACATCCCGTTTCGAAAATGGGCGGACGTGAGCTGATAACAGCTTGTGCTGTGTCGGATGAAACCCGAAGGTCATCATGATCCTGTTATGAAGTGACAATATATTAGGCGTGCCGAAAAACAAGTGACCGCCTTTTTTTAAGCATCTGAATATTTCATGATTGATCCAGTAGATTTCTTTTGTATGTTCCAGAATCTGATTGGCAATAATCAGATCGACCGATTCATCATCAAAAGGTAACTTGTCGCGTTCGATATCAATTGAAACAAGCTTTATACCTTTTTTCTTAAGCAGTTCCGAATTCCAGGATCCGAAATCAACTCCTGACAGATCCGCGTTGGGGTTATACTTCCGGACTATTGACAGATCAGAGCCATCACCACAGCCAAGGTCTACGCATCCGGCAATGTGCAGATGTCTGATGCAATGCTCCAATACATGCCTGCCATAAGATTCGTTGTGATCTACGATCCCGAGACTGCTTGCCGAACCCGGATTTACTTTTCTGAAAATCATTTATGATCCGATACTTATATCTGAGTAATGGTTTAAAAACCCGGAGTCATAATATTAAAACTCACAGCAATATAAAATGAAGAACAATGTTTTCTTACCATTTCAATTAATTTTCAATTTAATTTCATTGATAAAATCAACTTTTAAATAACCTTGAAGATATACTTATGCTGTCCAGATAAATTTAGGATAATTCTGTTTTTAAAATTAGTGATAATATTTTTTATTCGTGAAATTCGTGGCAAGTTTTTCATATTTGGACGGATGTGATTTAATTTCAAACATTTAAAGAGATTGAATTTCAATTTTGCCTTACTATAATTAATTTATAAAAAATTTTATAATGAGCGAAAAAGAAGATACACCTAAGCCGGAAAAGACAATGCTTGAAAGGATACGTGAGACGATACCTATGATCACACCGATGATCATGATCTCGGGAATTGCGTTCACATACTATTCCTATTTTTACGATATTCAGAAAATCCCGCAGCTTGTTTCTACAATTAAGATTGAGAAGGTTCAGGAGACAAAAGATTTTTTTATGGTAAAATTATTTTTCAGGATCAAGAATCAGAGTAAGAGCAGAGTAGAGATCATTGCTAATCTGGGAAAGCTTTATGGCTACAAATGCAGTATGTCTGATACTTTGAGCTCGTCTGAATTCACGAAAAATATACAGGATACCGTAAGTCAGCTGACAGATGATGCCATTGAGATCAGCCGAAATTTTGATAGGACAGATGAAACACTCATAGGATTTTATCAGCCCATACATAATTCCACCTGGCTTCAGCCGGATGAGATCGGTGAAGTTGACGTGGTGACCGCTATACCGAAGAAATTTGATCTTGCATATTTACTGTATTCGGTTGACTACGCAACCAGGGAAGAAAACCTTGTTGCAAAGTACAGAACAGAAGCAAACCATGACATAAATTATTATCTCTATAAAATAGACAGTAATGATTCAACAAAGATAACTGAAGTGAAATTTGATGAAGAGGATGATGTCAACTGGCTTAAAGAGCACAAGATGGCAAGAAGGGTTGACAAAACCGAGCTTTGGCTTTCGGTGCCGCTGCCGACAAAGCAGGGCACAAACAGAAGCGATACAATAAAATAAAATTAAGATCTTATGATCTCATTGAAAAAAAATTTTTGAAGCTTTTCCGCTTCTTGTGCAGACTTAGCTTCGGTAATAATTCTGACAATTGGTTCAGTATTCGATTTTCTCAAATGAACCCAGGAATCAGTAAAATCAATTTTTAATCCGTCATTGGTCCATATCTTCAAAACATTTTCTTTACCCGAAAACTTCTTTTTGATCCGTGCAAAAATTTTATCCGGATCAACAACACCTTCTGCTTTATTCTTTGAATTGAAATACTTGGGAAGCTGCTCTTTATAATCGCTGACTCTGAGCTTTGAATCCGCAAGCTCATTCAGTATGAAAGCAATTGCGACAATAGAGTCCCTTCCGTAATGCAGACCCGGGTAGATTACACCGCCGCTGCCTTCTCCCCCAATAACAGATTTATTCTTCATCATTTCCTTTACAACATTGATCTCACCGACAGCGCTTCTGAAAATCTTCGCGCCATTTATTCTTGCAATGTCATCGACAGCCCTTGTTGTAGAAAGATTAACGGTCACGCTTTTATTTTTTCCGGGAAGATTTTTCAATACATAATTTGCAACGGTAGTGATGGTATTCTCCTCGCTGAAGGGATCACCTTTATCAGTTATGAGTACAAGCCGGTCAGCATCGGGGTCAACAGCAATTCCAAGATCGGCTTTATTTTTTTTAACGGCGTTCGAAAGTAGCTTTAAATTAACAGGAAGTGGTTCAGGTGTGTGAGGAAACTTTCCGCTACCGTCACAAAATAGCTTAATAACTTTGCAGCCCAGCTTCTCAAGCAATCTTGGAACGATCACAGAGCCCGATGAATTTACGGCATCAACTACGATCTTAAATTTTCTTTTCCTTACAGCTCCGGCATTCAGATGCTTGAGCTTTAATACTTTTTCAATATGCTTATCTATCCAGGTAAAATCATTTTCAGGAAGTTTGAGCTGATCAATTCCTGAATAATTAAATTTTCCCGAACCGGCAATCTTTAAAAATTCGGCTACCTGAGTTTCATCAAGAAATGTTCCGTCCGGATTTAAACATTTTAACCCGTTCCATATCTGGGGATTGTGTGAAGCTGTGATAGAGATTCCTCCCGCGCACTTCAGATCTTCGGTTGCTATCTGAACGGTCGGCGTCGGCGCGATGCCGACATTGATAACTTTAAAGCCGCACAATGCAAGATTGCTTACAACCATAGCTTCAATGATCTCGCCATGAAGCCGACCGTCTCCGCCTACGACGATTTTTAAATTTCCCTTTGAATTCTTTTTGCAGTATTCTGAGAAAGCTGAAGTAAATTTTATTATGTTCTGAGGAGTAAGACTATCACCTAAAATTCCTCTGACACCGGAAACGGAAGCAATTATTTCTGACAATTAATCTTTGATTTAATTATAAAAAAATTTCAGCAGACACTTGCAGCAATAAGTTTCAGAAGCTGTCTTTTCAAGTTCTTCAAGCTGCTCAACGGTGTTGATACCGGTAATTTCAATAATGTTAGTCACAGGAAACGCACCGATCTTTTTTCCGGCGCTTTTAAAAAACCTGAATACGTCCGTAAGATAATATTCACCCTGTGCGTTATCAGTCTTTAAAGTCTTTAGCGCTTCGAAAAGAATTTCCTTATCTATAACATAAATGCCTGAGTTCATTTCCTTACATTTTTTTTCTGCATCACTGCAATCCTTCTCTTCACGAATATCATATAAATTTCCCGATCCGTCTCTGAGAACTCTTCCATACCCAGACGGATCGTCAAGTATTGCAGATATGAGACTTGCATCAAAATTGTTTTCATAATGAAAGTTTACAAAAGCTTCGACAGTCTCATAGCGAAGCATTGGGACGTCTCCGGATAAGATAAGCACATCTCCCTGAAAATCCTTAAGAATATTTTCCGCCTGCATTACAGCGTGACCTGTCCCAAGCTGTTCATCCTGATGCGCGAATTTTATCTTTGCAATCTCATTGGAAAAGGTATCACGGATAAAATTCATTACCGATTCCTTTTGGTGCCCTACGACAGGTATGATCAAATCCGAATTTATTTTTTGAGCCAGCTCAATTACATATTGCACCATTGGCTTGCCGTTCAGCTCGTACATCACTTTCGACTTATCGGGATTTTTCATTCGCTTGCCTTTACCGGCAGCAAGTATCATTGTTGTAAGTTTTTTACTCATAATTAATTTTAGGTATTGCGATGAACCGGGAAGAACCTGTCAGGGTATCTGATTGGAAAAAATAATATTATCTATTAATCTTGTCTTACCTGCTTTTGAAGAAAGTGATACAAGTATTTCGCCTTCGTAATTTCCTATGTCAGTAAGCGGCTCCAGATCTTCAGCGCCGGATATTTCAAAATATTCAAGAATAAATCCGGGTGCTTTCTCTTCGAAAATTTTTTGTGTCCGTTCAATCATCTCCTGAGTGTCAGTAAGCTTTTCTTCCAAAATTAATCTCCTGCATTCTTTCAGCAAAAAATATAACACAGAAGCAATTTCCTTTTCCTTCTCGGAGAGGTAAGTATTTCGCGAGCTCATTGCAAGTCCGCTGTCTTCTCTTTTGGTTTCACAGATGTTTACAATTGTATCGATGTTCAGGTCTGACACCATTTTTTTTATAATGACATTCTGCTGCGCATCCTTCTGTCCGAGATAAAGATTAACCGGCTTGACCGCATTAAGAAGCTTTGTTACAACTGTTGCAACTCCTGTGAAATGTCCGGGACGGAATTTCCCTTCGAGCTTATCGGATAATTCATTGACGGTGATAGTCGTATAGCTTTTATGTTTATACATCTCGTCTGTTTCAGGATTGAAAATATAATCGACACCTGCTTTCTCGCAGATATGAAAATCCCTCACAAAGTCTCTGGGATACTTGTCAAAGTCTTCTCCTTTTCCGAACTGGGTTGGATTCACAAAAATACTGACGACAACAATTTCATTTTCATCTTTAGCTTTTATCATTAATGAGGTATGACCTTCGTGGAGATAGCCCATGGTGGGAACGAGCGCGACTTTTTTTCCGATGCATCTGTAGTAATCGGAAATTTCCTGCATTGAAGAAATTTCTTTAATTACTTTCATCAGGGCTTTATTAGTTTTAAAACCTGGGTCAGCTTGTCCTTCATGTCTTTTCTGTTTACGATGAAGTCAATGAAACCATGTTCGAGTAAAAATTCAGCACGCTGAAATCCCGGAGGAAGATCCTTTCCGGTCGCCTGTTTTACTACGCGCGGTCCGGCAAAAGCTATGAGTGCATTGGGTTCGGCGATATTAAAATCACCGAGCATTGAGAATGAGGCGGTAGAGCCGCCGGTGGTAGGGTTTGTTAAGATGGAGATGTAAGGTACTTTTTCTTCATCAAGCTTTGCAAGCTTAGAGCTGGTTTTGGCAAGCTGCATCAGTGAGATAGCGCCTTCCATCATACGCGCACCGCCGCTTGAAGAAATAATTATTAAAGGAAACTTTGTCTTGATCGCTTTGTCAATAGCGCGGCTTATTTTTTCGCCGACAACACTGCCCATGCTTCCTCCGATAAATCCGAAATCCATGCATCCGAAAACCACATCAATATCATTGATGTTTCCGGTGCCTGTCTTGATCGCATCATAAAGCTCGGTGCTTTTTATTGTTTCCTCAAGACGTTTTTTGTAGGGCTTCGTATCTTCAAAATCAAGCGGATCTATAGAACGAATCTTTTTGTCAATTTCCCTAAACGAATCTTCATCAAGCAGAATTTTTATATACTCTTCACTTCCAATTCTGAAATGATGACTGCATTTTATGCATAAATACGAATTTGATTCCCACTGTTTACGGTGCATCATCTCGCCGCACTCGGGGCACTTTATCCAAGTGCCGTCAGGCGTATCCTTGCGATGCGTATCAGTAGTTATGTTTTCTTTAGATCTTTTAAACCAGGCCATAAATATTTTTTGAGAGAATGAAAATAGACAACATTAATTCCAAAATAAAATCATTTATTAGGCACAAACTCTTTCATGTAAAAGGGTTCGGAAGATTTGTAATCACTGAAGTCTCCATTTTTGATCTTAACCAATGCTAAATCCAAATGTGCCGGAATGTTTGAGCCCAATGAAACATCCGTGATCATGCTGAGATGCCTGTCATCAATATTGTCAGTTAATTTTTCATTTGTAAGATATACGCTGTCATTACCCCTCATGATCTCTGTGATAAACCCCGTGCTGTAATCTGAAATTCTTTTGATAGCGAAGAGGTCCATTTCATATCCGGCAAAATAGAATTCAAGTGTTCTTGAATTGGAAAAGATCATAGACACAATTTTTTGTTTATTAACTGGAGCTTTATTGGTATCCTCGAACACCGGTTTGAATTTACCCGCGATTATATCCAAAGTCTGAATCTCAATGAAACGGCTTCCATTGGAATAACAAATGCCTTTTGCTATTGCCGAGCCGATCCTTAATCCTGTGAATGAACCGGGTCCGTTTGATAAGCTGACATATTCAATTTCGGAAAGATCAACTTTGTTCTTTTCGAAAGATTGTTTCAGATAATAAATAAGAGTGTCGGCATTGTCACCCGGATTCAGTTCTTCCATGAAAGCCAACTCATCATTTAATGCGTAGCCAAATTCTATTTTTTTTGATGAACTGTCTATGAGAAGGATTCCCATCAGCAAATAAATTTAATTATTCTTTCGTTTTCATTCTCACCATATTCAAAATAAATTTTTTTCATATCAAGCTTTAAAAATTTCTCAGCAAGTTCAGCCCATTCGATAAGACAAATTGAATTTTCATCTGAATAGCTTTCAACTCCTATCTCTTTGAATTCACCTGAATCTTTTAATCTGTACAGATCAAAATGATTTATCCGGAATTTTTCCGAACCGGATACTTCAGTTCCTTCATATTCGTTAACAATTACAAAAGTAGGGCTGCTCACATTATCATTCACACCGAAGTAATTGCAAATGCCTTTGACAAACTGGGTTTTACCGGAGCCAAGATTTCCAAATAAACCTACGACATCATTTTTAAGGAGACTATCCGCAAATTTATTCCCGATAGAAAAAGTATCTTCCGGTGAATATGAAATAATTTCTTTAATGGTATTTAATTAATATTTACTAAAAAGACCCGCGGCATTTTTTAAAACAATTTAACTTTGCCTTCGGGTCTGATATTTTTTAAAAAAAACTTTCTCAGCTTTTTGGATCCAGTGTTATGATCGGGAGGATCATTTCGTCTATTGAGATCCCGCCATGCTGAAAGGTATCGTTATACTGATTAAGATATTTATGATAATCAGTAGGATAAACAAAATAAAAATCCTCTTTTGCAATTATGTAATTAATAACTCCGCTCCTCTTGGGAAGCTTATAGTCCAGTGGATTTCTGACAAAGATCGCATTACGGGCATCCGCCTTTACATTCTTGCCGCACTTGTAACGGAGATTGGTCGATGTTTCCCTGTCCCCCAAAGCTTTGACGCCGTGAAGGCATCTGATGCTTCCGTGATCAGTGGTAATTATGATCTTCACGTCTTTTCGAGTTGACAACTGCCTGAGCATTCCAAAAAAGGAAGAGTGCTCAAACCATGATTCGGTGAGAGAGCGATAAGCTGATTCATCCGGGGCGATCTCTTTTAAGATCGCATTGTCGCTCCTTGAGTGAGCGATCATATCAACAAAATTTATGACAATAGCATTGAGATGATTCTGACAATAGGACATGATCTTGTTTTCAATACCTCTGCCGAAATTAGAATCCATTATCTTAGTGTACTTGACCTCATTTCTAAGCTTGATCCTTCTTCTTTCAAGAAGCTTCATCAGAAATTCTTTTTCAAAATTGTTCTTGCTGTTCTCTTCGTCATCATTGCGTTTCCATAATTCCGGATAATGCTGCTCAATCTCCGAAGGAAATAATCCTGCGAAGATTGCATTACGGCTGTAAGGCGTTGCAGTCGGGAGTATTGAATAATGATAAGATTTGCTGATCCTGAAATAATCGTATAGATACTTTTCCATAACCATCCATTGATCCATTCTCATGCAATCGATGACGAATAAGAATACAGACTTATTGCTGTCGAGTTCGGGAATTACAAACTTATCGACAATCTCATTGGAGAGTATGGGCTTATTTGTCTTGGAGTTGACCCAGTCGAGATAATTCTTTTCAACATACTTGGAAAATTCGGTATTGCAGTCTCTCTTCTGATCGAAGATCATCTGCTTTAATCCAAGTTCAGGATGTTCATCAAGCTCAAGCTCCCAACCGGTCATTTTCAAATGGATGTCAATCCAGTCTTCCCATCCGGGATTATCGAGCATTGACATGGAGATCTTATTAAATTCCTGTATATAATCTTTTGAGACCTGGCTTCCTTTTAATTTTTTTGATTCGAGCATTTTCTTGCAGACAAGTAGGAGCTGTGTAGGATTGACGGGCTTTATAAGATAATCTGAAATTTTATTTCCGATGGCGTCTTCCATGAGACTTTCGGTTTCATTTTTTGTGACCATTACAACTGGAAGACTCGGCTTAAGATCTTTTATTTCAAGTAAAGTCTGCAGACCTCCCATCCCGGTCATCATTTCATCAAGAAAGACAAGATCGAATTCATTACTCTTTATGAGGTTAACACCATCTTCTCCATTAGTCGCTTCCTTTACATTGTATCCTTTTTGTTTCAGAAACATAATATTTGATTTGAGAGATTCGATCTCATCGTCTACCCAAAGTATATTATTTTTTTCCTTTGTTCCCAAAAGAACATCAGCAGCTTGATTTTGCATGTTTCGGTTTCCTTTCTACTTTAACTTAAAGAAAAAGTAAGAGTGAATCATAGTCTCGTTTTAATTTTGAAGTGATTGAACTTAACTATTAAATTAAATTTTAAAAAGTCATTCAATCTCTGAAGGTGCGATAGGTAAAAAATTTTTGCAGTACGTAATTTAATGGTTTGAAATGTAAGCTCAACGATCGCTTATTTGTTATATACTCTTAACGAGAGGAAAGGTTATGCGGTTCAAATATTTTTTTAAGATAAAAATCATGAATGGTAACTGCATTTCAAAATCAATAATTTTAGCAAATTAAAAATTAACAAATTCATGGATAGAAATTTCATTACTACAGCATTTGATTTTGAAGGATGCCGGATCACAAAAAACCTTGGAGTTGTCCGCGGAATAATTGTAAGATCAAGAAATATTTTTGCAAACATCGGAGCCGGTTTCCAGACCTTGGTGGGTGGTGACATCACACTTTATACTGAGCTTTGTGAAAAGACGCGTTCGGATGCATTTGATCAGATGGTAAAGCATGCGGAGGAAGTGGGCGCAAATGCGATCATCGGAATGCGGTATGACGCGAACGAAGTAATGCAGGGAGTAACGGAGGTGCTGGCTTATGGAACGGCAGTGGTGGTGGAGAGGAAGTGAGCGTGAGGTGTAGGGTACAACGGTTTTAAAAACCGTTGTACCCTACACTGCAAGCCTAAATCACCCCCGGAAATATTAACACCGGCGACATCCGGCTAACGATGATTCTTCACGCTGAATTTGACTTAAATGTAAAATATAAAATTAGAAATAAAATTTATTTGTATTAAACAAACCTCTCAAATTCTTTACAATTTCTTCGAAAGCCGGGTTTTAAATTGTTACACAAATTATATTTGAGTATTTTTATCAAACATTCCTTTCTAATCTAAATTTAAATGAAAGAAAAAATTCGAATTGCTTCGGGACAGGGATTCTGGGGTGATCTTGTGGATGCACCATACAATCAAGCTATCGGCGGTCCCGTTGATTATATCATGATGGATTATCTCGCTGAAGTTACCATGTCCATTCTTCAGAAACAAAAGCTCAGAGATCCGAGCCTTGGCTACGCGCGTGATATTCCCGTTCTTATGGAAAGACTCCTGCCGGTCATCATGGAAAAAAAGATCAAAGTTATTACTAACGGCGGCGGCGTGAATCCTATTGCCTGCCGTGACGCGATCTTTGCAGTCGCTAAGAAGATCGGTATAAAGGATCTTAAGGTTGGGGTTGTGATGGGTGATAATATTCTGGATAATATTGACGAACTTGTAGCAAAGGGTGTTGAATTAAAGAATATGGAATCCGGTGAAAGCGTTAAAACGGTTAAAGATAAAATTTTAAGTGCGAATGTTTACTTTGGCGCAGAAGCAATTGTTGAATGCCTGAAGCAGGGCGCTGATATTGTTATAACCGGAAGAGTTACTGATACAGGACTTACACTTGCACCCATGGTATATGAATTCGGTTGGGATATGAAAAACTGGGATCTGATGGCAGCCGGAACAGTAGCAGGACACATCCTCGAATGCGGCGGACAGGCAAGCGGAGGGAATTTTCTCGGTGACTGGAAAAGCATACCCGATCTTGCACGCATTGGTTTTCCGATTGCAGAAGCTTTCCCGAACGGAGAGGTCATAATTACAAAGCATGATAATACAGGAGGAAGGGTCAGCGTTGAAACGGTAAGCGAACAGCTTGTTTATGAGATCGGTGATCCGAAGGATTATATTACACCTGACTGCGTTGCGGATTTTACGTCGATACATCTTGAGGATGCGGGTGAGAACAGGGTGAGGGTTTATGATGTCAAAGGACTTCCGGCTACAGAATTTTATAAAGTATCAATGTCTTATTCGGACGGATACAGCGCCTTCGGTTCACTCACATATTCATGGCCCGATGCACTGGAAAAAGCCAAAGCCGCGGGCGAAATATTAAAAACAAGACTTGATGATCTCGGACTGAAGTTTGACGAAGTGAGAACCGAGCTGCAGGGTTACAATGCATGTCATGGTCACATTGCAAAAAAAATTGATGATCCGAATGAAGTTGTACTGCGTATTGGTGTCCGCTCACAGGATAGAAAAGCTGTGGAAAGATTCGGAATGGAGATCGCGCCCTTAATACTTACCGGACCTCCCGGTGTTACGGGCTTTGCAGGCGGAAGACCAAAGCCTTCGGATGTAGTTGCGTACTGGCCGGCATTGATACCGAAAAAGGAAGTCAAGCCGCAGGTGATAGTCGAAAGCTTAAAATAGAATTAACTCAAACAAAATTATTTTAAAATTATCCATAAGAAATTGAAATTAAAAAATCTGAAAAAAGCAGCGATCGTTTTTCTGAATGTTCTCATTGCGGTCACTATTATGAGCTGTGGTACAAAAGGAAAAGACAGCTACGATGCGGGTGTGAAGTTATTTGAAGAGATGAAGTACAGGGAATCTATTGTTGAATTTCAAAAAACCGTAGAGGAAAACGCTGATTTTGGTGAAGCATATATGTATATGGGAAGGGCATTTAATCTTTTACAGCAATATGATCTTTCGATTAATGCATATCAGAAGGCACTTGGAATATTCAAGCAGGATAAATTTAATGCAAACCTGAGTTACCTTCCCGATAATAAAAAGATCACACAGATCGAAGAGGTCTGGCTTCCCTATTCTCAATTACAGCAAAAGATACAGCAGGGCATCCCGCTTACCGATATTGAAATTCAAAAACAGGCAGAGATCATTAAAAGATTAGACCCAAAATAATTAAGCAGATATGGAACAATCACAGATAAATTTATTTAAATGGATGCTTAACGACGTCAGGAAAGAGACTCTTGCCGGCGTTAGTCATCTTAATAAAGATGAGCTTTTTCAGCCGCTTACCGAGGGTGAATATCCGGTCGGTGCCTATCTTATGCATTTTGCCGAATGTGAAGTCTGGTGGCTTGAAGTCATGTCTCAAATTGATCAGCCGGAAGAGCTGAAGATAAAAGCATTCTCCAATAAATGGTTTGATCCTATGGAAACACCTGAGCCGCCGGCAAAAGCTATGGAGCTTGATGAATATCTTGAGGTTTTAAATGAATCGACTAAAAATTTGCATGACTATTTATCAACAATGAACGATTCTCAGCTTGAGGAAGAAGTTACTGTAAAAGGCTCAAAGTCAGACAGAAAATTTTCAAAGAAGTGGATCATTTATCATTTGCTCGAGCATGAAGCTCATCACCGCGGGCAAATGTTTATGCTTATAAGAAAAGCCGCACTGAATAAAAAGAAATCTTGATCAAAGATAAAAAGAAGAGATGCGACTGGTGTTTGCCAAGAGGGGATAATCCGCCTAACGAACTTATGATAAAGTATCATGACGAAGAATGGGGAACTCCGGTACATGATGACAGGAAGCTTTTTGAATTTCTGTTGCTGGATGCGTTTCAGGCAGGACTGAGCTGGTCCACCATTATTAACAAAAGAAATAATTTCAGAAAAGCCTTTGATAATTTTGATTATAAAAAAATTGCAAAGTATGATCAGAGGAAAATTGATAAACTGCTTGAAGACGCAGGCATAATAAGGAACAAGCTGAAGATATATTCCTCTGTGGAAAATGCCAGAGCATTCATGAACATTCAAAAAGAATTCGGAAGCTTTGACAAATACATCTGGGGCTTTACCGGCGGAAAGACAAAAGTTAACAACTGGAAGCAGCACAGACATATACCTGCAACATCGCCTGAATCAGACGCAATGAGCAAGGATCTGAAGAAGCGCGGATTAAATTTTGTCGGCTCTACTATCTGCTACGCGTTCATGCAGGCGGCAGGAATGGTGAATGATCATGTTGAAGACTGTTACAGGTATAAAGAAATAAAAAAGAAAAAATAAAATCATTACCGATAACAATACCGTTCTCAGAAAGTACATTCCCGAAGGATCGATCCCCATCGTATTAAGCTGGCTTGAAGATTACAGGTTCATGTTTAAAATTTCACGGTCACGTTTAAGCAAGCTGGGCGATTACCGGCATCCATTCCTGGGCAAACCTCATCAGATCACTGTCAATCACAATCTCAACCGGTATGCATTTCTTATAACTCTTACTCACGAGGTTGCTCATCTCACGACCTGGAATAAATTCGGGCGCAAGGTGAATCCTCACGGAGCTGAATGGAAAGAGGAATTCCTGCTTCACCTGCAGCCGCTGTTCACGCTCAATGTTTTTCCCGAAGACATTATTATTCAATTGACAAAATACTCCTTAAATCCAAAAGCTTCAAGCTGCGCTGATACCGATCTCCTTAAAGCATTAAAGAAATATGATACCGATAATTCCTTTGTTCATCTGGAGGACCTTCCCGAGAAGAGCGTTTTCAGTCTTCGTTCGGGAAGGACTTTTGTGAAAGGTGAAAGGTTAAGAAAAAGATATAAATGTGTGGATGTTGCAAGCAGAAAAATTTATCTGGTAAGTCCGGTAGCTGAGGTAATTCAAACATCTATGTTTTAGAAATGAAAATGTCTTTCAAAAATAATTTTTCCCGAAACCGTATAATATTTATCTGTTCCGTTGCCGCTTATGTGATTCTTGCTTTGATCGTCAGCTTTTTTCCTATTGAATTCAGCAGCTTTAAAAATACAGATATGTTCGCTCCGGTATGGTATTTCATCACGATGAGCGGCGGGGTCTACGGCGGGGTTATTATCATTTTACTTTCGCTTGTCTATCTCGCTGTTAATTTCAGAATGTTCAAACGAAGACACAGGGATATTTATATTTTCATCGGCATACTCACGGCTTTTCAGATCATCGCTGCCGGAGCATCGCTTTATTATGTTAAGGATTTTTTCCAATCGTATCGCCCGTCACAATTGTATCTTACTGAGAATGGTGTTATTAAGGACAGGAATGAGTTTACAAAACTTTCGATCGCAGAAAAGCGTGTTTACCTTCATCACAAGATCGACACTTCTCAAATTTTCATAAAAGAAATCTATCCGCCTATTCTCGCATCCTGGGTTTATGAATCGGGATTCTCATTTCCGTCCGGTCATTCGCAGACTGCGTTCTTCATCGGACCTCTGATAGCGTTTATGATATACAGAACAACTACAAAAAAATTTTACTTTATCATTCCCCTCATCTGGGCTATACTTGTTCCAATATCGAGGGTCGTAATAGGGATCCATTACCCTGCTGATGTTCTTGCTGGAGCGGCTTTGGGAACGTGCCTTTCGTTCATAATTATTTCAATGAAAAGCGTTAACAGGATTTTTAATTAGTTGTCATAATTTCGGTTGAATGATAAACCTGAACTTGGTAGCTTGATAATAAAAATTTATGAGTGATAATAAAGGATATATTCTCGGTATAAATCAGACCGAGCTTGAACGGCTTGAATTTCAAAATGGTGTCTGGAAAAATATAACCGACGATTTTTTCAGGAGAATAAATATCAGGAAGGGATGGAAGATCCTGGATATCGGCGCGGGTCCGGGTTTCGTATCAATAGATCTCAGAAAGCTTGCAGGTAAAAGCGGGGAAGTTACAGCGCTTGAGCCGTCCGAACTTTACCTGAATTATTTTAAAGACGTTTGTACAAAACAACATTGGAACAACATTAAATTCATTCAGGCAAATCTTGAAGGAACTACCTTACAAAAAGATCATTATGATATGATCTACTTAAGATGGGTGATCGATTTTGTACCCGAGCCGGAAAAATTTTTACTTAAGCTGCTTGAAGCACTGAAGCCCGGAGGGATTATCGCGATCGAAGATTATGTTTATGACGGTATTGCGTTGTTCCCGCGTGGAGGAGCATTTGATAATATAACCGAAGCCATCCGTAAGTACTGGGACATCGGCGGCGGTGATCTTTATTTTACAACAAAGATACCCGGTATTTTCAGAAAAAATAATATTGAGCTTGTTGAATTCAAGCCCGTGAGTCAGGCAGGCGATAAAGACAGCGGTGTTATTGAATGGGCTCACCGGTTTTTTACCGTCCACTTACAGTTGATGGCGGATAAAAGTGTCATCACACAAAAGGAGGCTGATGATTTTCTTGAAGACTGGCTTAACCACAGGTATGATCCGGATACAATTTTCTTTTCACCTGTAATAGTGGATATCATCGGGCGAAAAAAATAAATCATTTATTCTATATCAGACCTTTTGCTTTAAGTATCATATCGATCACTTCACGTATGGCACCTTCTCCTCCGTTCTTTTTACATACATAATCTACATGTTTCTTCACTTCATCGATTCCGCTCTTTGGGCAGCATGAAAAGCCAACCTGTTTCAGCAACGGAATATCAAATTCATCATCTCCGATATATGCGAAGTTTTCTTTTTTAAGATTATACTTTTTTTTCAGCTCATCAAACGGGAGGATCTTATCTTTGATGTCTTCAAACATATAATGTATCTTTAGCCGGTCCACGCGCATCTTGTTCACCTTCGAACTCATACCGCTTATCACAGCAAATTTAAGTCCCAGCTCCCGTCCGCGTGTCAGTCCGTAGCCATCATGAGTGTGGAACATTTTTATGTCTTCGCCATTACTTGAATAGATAATGTGACCCGTTGTCAGACAACCGTCAAGATCCATTAATAAAAACTCAATCTTTGCTAAATCCTTTTTTGTTTTTTTCAAATTTACCTTTTTATATAATTTAGATTCTAATTTACTTAACGTACTTATCTAAACTTTAAAAGCGCTCGGACAAATATCATTAAGAAAACAATTTTCACAATCAGGTTTTCGTGCTTTGCATATCTGTCTGCCAAGTTCGCCTGTCCGCATTGAAAATTTAAATTGTTCATCCGCCGGAATGATCTCTTTCAGTTCCAATTCTATCTTGTCCGGATCATCAGCTTTTATCAATCCCAATCTTGCTGAAACTCTCTTCAGATGTGTGTCCACAATGATCACATCATTCTTTCGGTAACAGTTTCCGGTCACGACACTGGCTGTCTTACGTCCTACACCCGGCAGCTTCACAAGCTCGTCAATTTCATCAGGTACTTTGCCGTTATATTCATTGATAAGCTTCTTACAAACTTCAACTGCATTGCGGGCTTTGTTATTATAAAAATTTATTGAGCGAATATTACTTCTGAAATTTTCTTCACCATCTTTTATAATATCATCCGGAGATTTGTACTTGGACCTGTATAATGGTGTCATAACCAGATTTACCCGCAGGTCTGTGCATTGTGCCGCCAGGATGGTCGAGATCAGAAGTTCAAACGGAGTTTTAAATTCAAGATGACACTTCACTTCAGGAAAATGTTCACGAAGCCGCGTTACAATAATCTTTGCAAATTTTTTTAATGAGGGATCGTTCATAAATTGTTTCTTAAAATATTTAATTAATACTTTATTTAAAAGTTAAGATTGAAATGAATGTTCATTATTTAAAGTAGGATATTATGAACCACAGCGATTTTTATTGCCGTCCAAAATGTTTTTGAAAAATTTAAATAATTTT
>JAWXBH010000054.1:0-4930 GCA_034439935.1 bacterium | reverse complement strand
TTCAATGTTCAATGTTCAATGTTCAATGTTCAATGTTCAATGTTCAATGTTCAATGTTCAATGTTCAATGTTCAATGTTCAATGTTCAATGTTCAGAGTACATAAATCTTGCTCTGCGCTTTCAAGTCTTTCGTTTCACATTTGACGTTTCACGTTTGACGTTCTAACAATGCTTCGAGATCATCTCAAAAGTTCTGTCGTACCTGTAGGAAATATTCATATGACCCGCGTTGAATTCTTCATGAACATATTTTATCTTTTTCTTCTTAAGCTTATCACAAAAAATGCGTGCGCCAATGTGAAGATTAAATTCATCATTCACTCCTGCATCGAGATAGATCAGCTTAAGCTTTCTTAGATTTTTTTCATACTTGTCAACCATCCTCACCGGATCATGCTTTAGCCACTTGCTGAAAATTGCGGTATTAGGTTCTCCCGTTTCCACATCGAACGGCAGATCGAAATTATATCCTTTGGTTTTAAATCCTCCAGGATCCGGCGAGTAGCAGCTTGCCATTGCGATACTATTGAGAATGTTAAAAAAATATTTTGGCTTCGGCTGCTTAAAATTTATTTCATGTTTAATAAAATGTTTTATTGCTTTATCACCTTTTCCGTAATGCTCAATGTCGGTGATGAATTTCGGAAAATCCGGCTGATAACAATATTCAAAGCTCATGTCTCCCGCTGTTGAGCACATCAGCCCGAAGACATCAGGGTTTCTCATTGCAAGAACTGCAGCACCGTAACCTCCGCTTGACTTCCCGCATACTGCCCGCTTTGAGTTGCTTGCGATCGTTCTGTAATTTTTATCAATGTATGGGACGAGTTCTTTTACAATATAATCTTCATAGTTTCCCGTACCCAATGAGTTTATGAACTGGCTTCCGCCGTATCTTGTCATGCAATCGGGAAGCACTACTATCATCTCTTTCATTTTTCCCGAAGCTGTAAGCCGGTCAAGCCGCTGATGAATATTCTCAGAAAGGAAGCTCACATTAAGATGCATCTGTCCTACTCCCGAGAATCCGGACAGAAAGTAAGCAACAGGATAATTTTTTTTTGAAGAATAATATGAAGGGGGCAGGTAAACCGGAAATTCCCTTATCGACGGATCACAAAGAGGATTGTTCCTCAGACTTTTACTGTCAAATGTTTCTAAAATTATTGTACCCTTTTTTGTCAATGCGCTTCTGTTGAATTGTTAATTTTTCATTTTAATTTCAGATCTTCTTTAACTGTGATCTTGATATTATTTCTCTCACCTTGTATAACTTTCACTTTATAGCCCGCATTCTCTGCAAGTGATGATTCATCAGTTCCGATGAAATTGTCCCTGTACGCCTTTTCAAAAGATCTTATTAATATCTTATACCTGAACGCCTGTGGTGTTTGTATCGAATACAGACTGTTCCTGTCAATGGTCTTATCTACAAAATTGTTTTTGCCTACCAGCTTCAGTGTTTCTGAAACCGGAAGACCGGGGATCACGCAATTCTCTTTCCGGGCTTCATTGATAATTTCGGTTATTTTTTTTGAAGTAATGAAAGGTCTTACTGCATCATGAACAAGTATGATATCTTCGTCATCAGCTCCTGAATTTATGAGCGCGCTGTAAACAGAGTCCTGACGCAGATTCCCGCCCTGCACAATTTTTTTTACTTTTGTTAATTTATACCTGCTGACCAACGAACTTATCTTCTCAAAATATTCAAGCTTTGTCGAAATTATTATCTCATTGACGGATCGGTTGCTGTTGAATTTTTCAATTGTCCTGACAATTATTTCTTTGCCTTCTGATTTCAAAAACTGCTTCGGAGTATTTCCTCCAAATCTTATACCGCTGCCTGATGCAGGAATGATTACTTTTACTTTCATTGATCGATGTTTTCAAAATTAATCAATTAAAATTCTTATTACGATATTAATATTCTGTTATTGATTTAAATTGATTTCAATTTGAGATAAATCAATTTAAAGAATTCCACTGATTTTAATAAAATTGAAATCTATATTATTCACCATTATTTTCATTCAAAAAAACTTTGCCTGACTTTTAAAATTTGATTCTCGAAAATCATAATTATCTTGTTGAGTATCAAAACTTTAGTACATCACTTTACTTATGACTATAAAAACAAATTAGGAATAGATAGATGCCAACATTACACTGGATAGGAAAGGATAAAGTTATAAATCATCATATGGATGTTCCGTTTAAAGTATTGGAACACTCTTACGGTTTTGACAATGGCAAACAAAGCAAGGAAGAAACCAATAGCGGAAATAAAATAATACATGGCGACAACCTTGAAGCCTTAAAATCTTTATTACCCGAATACGAAGGAAAAGTAAAATGTATTTATATAGACCCACCATACAATACAGGAAACGAAAGTTGGGTGTATAACGACAATGTAAACGACCCGAAAATTAAAAAGTGGCTCGGACAAGTTGTTGGTAAAGAAGCCGAAGACCTCACAAGACATGACAAATGGCTTTGCATGATGTATCCTCGTCTGAAATTGTTGCACAAACTTTTAGCAAATGATGGAGCAATATTTATTTCAATTGACGACAATGAGCAAGCTAATTTGAAGTTGATGTGTGATGAAATTTTTGGCGGTGGAAATTTTGTGACTAATGTTATTTGGGAAAAAAATTATTCACCAAGAAATGATGCTAAGTATTTTTCCGCTTCGCATGACTTTATTGTTGTTTACGCTAAATCCAAAAATTCATGGAAACGAAATTTAGCTCCAAGAACGGATAAACAAAATAAATTCTATAAATATGATGATAAGGATGGAAGGGGTTTATGGAGACCTGACAATGTTCTTGTAAAATCCTTTTCTGAAACTGGGGTATTTGGAATTAAAAACCCGAATAATGGTAAAGAATATTTTCCACCTAAAGGTAGTTGTTACCGTTTTAATGAAGTGAAATCAAAGCAGATGTTAGCTGAAAACAGATTTTACTTTGGGAAAGACGGAAATGGAAAGCCGCAATTAAAAAGATATTTATTTGAAGTAAATGACGGAGTTGTTCCTCAAACAATCTGGAAGTATGATGAAGTATCACATAATCAAGAAGGCAAAAAGGAATTAAATAAGATAATAGAAGGCAATGTTTTTGACAGTCCAAAACCATATCAATTAGTAGAAAGAGTTTTGCAAATTGCAACTAATCCAAATGATTTAATTCTTGATAGCTACGCTGGTTCCGGTTCAACTGCACACGCTGTTTTAAACTTAAATAAACTTGATAAAGGCAATCGGAAATTTGTAATAGTTGAAATGGAAGAATATGCTGAGACTATCACAGCCGAAAGAATAAAACGAGTAATCAAAGGTTATGGAGTAGAGGGTAAAGAAACGGAAGGAACAGGCGGAAGTTTTGACTTTTTTACACTTGGACAACCCATGTTTTTAGAAGATGGTAATTTGAATGAATTGGTGGGTATTGAAAAAATTCGTCAATATGTTTTTTATACTGAAACTAAAAAACCACTCACTGAAACAAAACACAAAGACAATAAACACTTCTTGGGCAAGCAGAATGATACGGGTTATTACTTCAACTACGAGCAAGACGAAGTAACAACCTTAGACCATGCTTTTTTAGCCACCATGAAAACCAAAGCCGAGCAATATGTAATTTATGCTGACAACTGTTTGCTTACAAAAGATTTTATGACAAAGCATCACATCATTTTCAAAAAAATACCGAGAGATATAACACGATTTTAAACGATGGAAGAAAACAACAATTTTATTATTTATAACAACACCAATGGTGAAGTTCGAGTTGATGTTTTTGTGGAAGGTGAAACCGTGTGGCTTACCCAAAAAAGCATGGGAGAGCTTTTTGGTGTAACCAAAAAGACTATCAGCGAACATTTGGGAAATATATTTGGAACCAATGAGTTGCAGCGGGAAGCAACTGTCCGGAATTTCCGGACAGTTCAGCAAGAAGGAGACAGAATGGTAAATAGGGATTTAGAATATTATAACTTAGATGCTATTATTTCTGTAGGTTATAGAGTAAACTCAAGTAAGGCTACACAATTCAGAATTTGGGCAACCCAAACGCTAAAAGAGTATATAATCAAAGGTTTTGTTTTGGATGATAACCGCCTTAAGCAAGGACAAACCCTTTTTGGAAAAGATTATTTTAAGGAATTACTCCGCAGGGTTCGTTCCATCCGTGCCAGCGAACGCAGAATATACCAACAAGTAACGGATATTTTTGCAGAGTGTAGTATAGATTATGACAAGAACTCAGATATTACCAAGCACTTTTATGCAATGGTGCAAAATAAATTTCACTATGCCATAACAGGAAAAACAGCCGCAGAAATTATACACCAATCGGCAAATAAAAAGGAAGATAATATGGGGCTTACCACTTGGAAAAATGCACCTGACGGACGAATAATAAAAACTGATATAATTGTTGCAAAAAACTATTTACAGGAAAAAGAAATAAGTCAACTAGAAAGAACGGTAACAGGCTATTTTGATTACATAGAAGGATTAATAGAAAGAGAAAATTCCTTTACTATGGAAGCTTTAGCAGAAAGTGTAAACAAGTTTCTTACGTTTAACGAATATAAAATACTCCAAGGAAAAGGCAGAATTTCAAAACTTCAAGCAGACAAAAAAGCCGTGAAAGAATATGATGAGTTTAACAAAACTCAAAAAATCATTTCAGACTTTGACAAAGAAATTAAAAAACTAGGAAAGAAAAATAAGTAATGGAATTAAAACCATATCAACAGCAAGTAATAAACGACCTTTCACTATTTTTGGAGCAAGTGCAAGAAACCAAAGACGTGAAAGATGCATTTTATAATTTTTGGACAAAGCATCCAAAAACGCCATTGTTTCCATTTGCAGGAACTGCAATAGAGCCATACAAAAACAATGTG
>JAWXBH010000053.1:0-2869 GCA_034439935.1 bacterium | reverse complement strand
CTTAATTCTTAATTCTTAATTCTTAATTCTTAATTCTTAATTCTTAATTCTTAATTCTTAATTCTTAATTCTTAATTCTTAATTCTTAATTCTTAATTCGTAATTCGTTAGTAATTAGTAATTATCATAAGAGAGTTCATAAAGGTATTCATCATTGCCGGTTGAAATAGCTTTGGTCAGCTTTACATTCTTAAGAGCGTATTTATCCCTCAGCATGTTGATGAGCTTATCATCAGTGACTTCATCTGTCGATTGAAAAAGTACTTTTTTGCCTTTGATGAAAAAGGTATTGATGTCAAATGAAGGATTGATCGAATAGATAAGATTGGCTCTGGAGTCATACCAGACTTGTTCTGGAAAACGTTCGTTGATGATGCGGTTATATTTCTCCTTTGAATTTTTTGCCGCATAGAAATAGGTCATTATCAATCCGGTGTATTCATTCGTTGTTCCTGATGAAAGAATGATGTTCGGATCGTTATAATTTGAACGTATGTAATTCAATATCTTTTCTGATTCAGCGCTTCTGTTGTTAGTACGCGCTAGCAGCTTCCGGGAATTGTAGATACCGAAAAGCATAGTCAATATAAGGATACCTCCTAAGACAAGTTTTGGATTGATCTTTATCCTGTTAAGATATTGTTTACTAACGATCGTAAAGATCAGGTAGACTGCGGGAACGATAAGTATCAGCGCAGGAAACATATATCTATGCGAGTAATGCTTCGCTACAAGAAGCACATTGATGCTCATTGCAAGAAAGACAGCAGTGAGGAATTTTACTTCGGCGGAATACTTCTCGTTAGCTTTTTTAGTTTTCCTTCTCTGAACAAATTGAAATATCAGAACTAACACCGAAAGAAAATATGTCAGCGAAAAGAATCTTTCATTATAAAATATTTTCATGACATTTGAAAAGTAACTTGAGGTATCTATTACTCCGGCATCACCTCGTCCGTAACGGTCGTCGTGCATAATCATTTTCCCGATCCATCCTATGAAGTAATCAAGATTTGCAAGCGCGGGAATTATGAAAACAACGAATGAGCCGGCTATCACCAAAAGAAATATCATCTTCCTGTTCAATCCCGGAAGAAGGATCAGCGGAAGCATTACAAGACAGAGGAAGCTTATCTTTACAGCCAGTATGAACCCGCACAATATTCCCGTTACAATTGTATATTTTAAAATTCTCTTCGGTGACCTGTCCTCAGTGAAAGTAAATCTTAACAACAGCGCTATCAGAAGCATCATCGCGAAGAAGGCGAAGTTCTCCGTCTTAAGCTGTGAGTAAACTCCGGTAATATTAATTGAAACAAATGGTATAAGCTGAAATAAAAGCGAAGCAATGAGGTCTTTTCCTATGCCGAAAATAATAAGCCCCATTACATACAAGCCGAGCGCGTTGAGAAAAATGAATGCGTTATCGATCACATTGATATAAGCTTCAGGACGATAGAGTACATCTTCCGCGAGATCGTCTTTTTCATGACCAAAGGCATGAAATATTTTCGCGACGACTGCTCCCGCCATCTGCACGGGCGTTCCCGGATGATCAACGTGACCGACACCCTCGAGCTGAGCCATGCTTATCGAATTAATAAGGTAAACATAAGACGGATCCGAAAGTCCGTAATAATAAAAATAGCCCTGCGCTGAACGAAGGTTCATTGAATATAAAATAAAGCAGACCGGTATTATCAGAAGGTATATGTATTTCATTTAGTTTATCAGTCGGTGGAATTAAATAATTAGGAATTAAGAATTAGAAATTTAGAATTAACTATTAACTATCTTTTCTCTGAATGCAGCGTAGATCTTTTCAAGCAATTTGATTCCGCTGTTATTTTCTATCTTTCTTCCGTCGATCTCATGCACAGTTGTCAGCTCACCCATCGTGCCGGTAGTGAATATTTCATCGGCGTTGTAAAATTCAGAAACCGAAATATTTCTTTCGGTACATTTTATTCCGAGCTCATCAGCGATTTTAATTACCAATCCACGTGTGATCCCCGGAAGACATGCATCCGGCAAAGGTGTATGAAGCTCACCATTGTTTGCAATGAAAAGATTGGTCGCATTTGTCTCCGCAACGAATCCATAAAGATCAAGCATTATCGCGTCATCAGCACCTGAAAGATTCGCTTCGATCTTAGCGAGGATATTATTAAGTAAATTATTGTGATGGATCTTTGAGTCAAGACATTGAGGTGAATTCCTTCTTATAGATGAAGTAATGAGCTTTATGCCTTTAGTGTTGTCATAGACCGGAGGTTTCCATTCAGCGAGTATTATAAGACACGAACCGCTTTGATTGAGTCTCGGATCCATACCTGAAGTGATCTTCACTCCTCTGGTAAGTGTCATCCTCGCGTGTGCGCCGTCTTTCATTGCGTTAACTTTAAAAGTTTTGTAAACAGCATCGGTTATGTAATTCAAATCCGGTATGTCAACAAATGAAAGTGTCTTTGCCGAAGCCTGTAGTCGCGCGATATGCTCTGCTAAGCAGAAAACCTTTCCATTGTAAATGCGCAGACCTTCCCATACGGCATCGCCACCCTGAACTGAACTGTCGAAAACGGAAACCTTTGCTTCATTACGTTGATAAAATTTCCCGCCGATGAAAACCATTATGTTGTCATTCCGCGGATCGGATGTCTGCAGCATAAATTTTTTATCGGTGAAAATATCTAATTTAGTTGAAAGTTGAAAGTTTGTAAGGTTGTGGAGTTTGTTGAGTGGGTGGAGTGTATAGAGTTTGTTGAGTTTGTGGAGTAAGGTGAGTTTGGTAAGTATGGTGAGTATGGTGAGTTTCAGAGCAGATATGGAGCTTACACAGTCAGATATGGAGCTTACACAGTCAGATATG
>JAWXBH010000052.1:0-12779 GCA_034439935.1 bacterium | reverse complement strand
CTTTACAAACTTTCAACTTTTAACTTTCAACTTTCAACTTTTAACTTTCAACTTTTAACTTTTAACTTTCAACTTTTAACTTTTAACTTTCAACTTTTAACTTTTAACTAAAAATTATTTCAGCAATATCATTCTCTTTGTATCTATAAGTTCACCTGCTGTAAGTTCATAAAAATAAATTCCACTCGATAAATCACTTCCGTTAAATTCAACACTATAGCTGCCTGTATTCTGTTTCTGATTTACAATTGTGACGATTTCACATCCAAGCGCATTATAAACAACAAGCTTTACATTACTGCTGCTTGTCAGTTGATAACTTATGACAGTCGATGGATTGAATGGGTTTGGATAATTCTGACTGAGACTGAACGAATTCAATTCCACACTATTATTACCGACTGAAACCGGCGGGATGTCCGTAGTGTCAACGCTTATATTATAAAGTAAGCCGCCGCTTCCGAGTTGTCTTGCATGAACTGCCTTACCGCTTGCAACTACCACTCTTCCGTCTCCTGAAGTGCTGCAATAAAAGAACGAACCGGGTGTTGCGAGTTTGAATATTGGTACATTCCCTAAAAACGGTTTGAATATATACAAATCTTCAGATCCGTTGTTAAAGTCTCCCCATGATGCTGCGCTTAATATATTAGCACTCTTTGAAAATGACACATTGGATACTTCATCTCCGCATCCTGCATAAGTCCACACGGGTGTTCCCAAAATTGATTTTCTGAAGAACTTTACCTTGCCGTCAAATGTACTTGATGAAACAAAGTTAAGTGTTCCTCCCGTTATATATTGCCCGTCATAAGAAATGTCCACTGATGTGTACCAGTTAAAAAATTGTCCTGCGGGTTCAGTGTTTGCCCATAGGAAATTATAAGTTGAACCATTCCATTCGAATACCCTTAATGTTCCGGTATAATTGATTGTTGCTATAACATTTCCGTTTCCGCTGATTCCCTGTGGGGATTGAGTTCCGCTGGTAGGCGAACCTGGATTTACAAATCCCCTGTATCTCTGTTGTCCTGTAAAGGTATTAATTACAAAAACTTCAGCATAAGTATTTACTATTACAAGTGAATCGTTACCTGACATTCTAACTCCCTGAATTGATCCGCCACCCGTAGCGATCGAAGGCACGATCCTTAAGCTCCATACAGGAGTTGTCGAATTTGCATTAAACCCAAACACCGTGCTCGAATCCTGTCTCGAAACACTCGCAACCAAAAAGCTTCCGTTGCCGGTAAGTGCGAGCCCGGTTGCAATGCCTGTATCAGAAAGTCTCGTAAGATCAAAATTGAAGAACGGGACATTGCTTGTGTTATTGAAGAGATATATGTTCTGATATGAACCTGTGCCAATGACGCCGCCTGTATCTGATATAGCAATGAAGTTCATAAACCCGAGAGGAGAAGTAGGAAAGTCCCATGCCGGAGTCGCGTCGGTATTTCCGTAAAGAGAAATTCTCTGGTTGTTTAAATTCCAGCTTGTCACCGAGTATTTACCGTTTTCACTTACTACGCAAAGATCACCTATTGCCGCCGCGTCGGAGGTTGACCATTTCACAACAGTGTTGGCGTAAGTGTTAAGAGGAGAAAATGAATTGTCTGAAGCGGGATTTAAAACATTGCCGTTATTCGGCAGAGGATTTAAAACAATTTTCTTTTGCAATTTCCCGTTTTCCATAACAGTCACTTCATTCCTGCCGATAAGCTGATCCTGGGAAAATGCTACAGATGAAAACACAAAAAGTAAAAGAATTAATTTCCACATAATAGTTTTGTTTTAAATTTACAAAGAATAATTTTGTGAAAATTAAAAGGAAAGTTTAAAGATAGATATTCCTAAATAAAGGAACAAACAGTTGCATAGATTTGTAATCTGTGCTACTATTTATACTTCTTGCATTCCTCAGCCACCTTATCTGCCAATATCATCTTAATGAATGACTGATACGGAACATCTCTTTCATTTGCCATCGCCTTTAATTTATCTAAAATATTTGACGGCATTCTTATGGAGATTGATTCTGTTGAATACTTGAGATTTGGAAAGTATACCTTTTGGGCGCTGGTCCAGTCAAAATACTGTGATGTGTCAGCCTTACTCCAGAACTTTCGTTCCTCATCTTCATTCTTAAATACAGGTATTGGCTTTAACGACTTACCTGAGACTCTCTTCATAATATTTCCTCTCTTTCTTTCTCATCTCCCTTGCAGAGATGATTCTGATTTTATTTTTTCTAATGGTATATTTGACTGAAATCTTTCTGTGAAATGTTTCTCCAAATAATTGAAACCGTTCTTCATTAAGATATGATGTTGTTACAACAATAAAGGCATTATTGTTAAATGCTTCTTCGGCTTCCCTGTCCGTGATCTTATGCTTTTTAAAATTCTTACCAATATTTCCATCGTCCCAATCAAACCCAACAATGTCATTTAAATTTATCATTTCCTGTATATGTGACAAATATACAATATATTTTGTAAAATTAAATACTAAATCGCGTAGCACAGATTAGCAATCTGTGCTGACAAACTATAACTGATCACATTAACGATTGAAAATATAATCAGGATTGTGTAATACTGTAGCAGAGTTTTCAGATGAAAAGAAAATTGATCTTATCTTTCAGGATTTCAACAAGTTCTTCGTCCATAAATTCATATTCATCTTCAATGTTAAGATTATCAATTTTCGGCAGATTGATGTAAAGGAATTGTTCTTTGTTCTTGGCTCTATGTTCAGCTTCCATTACTAAAATCAGATCTGACCATTGAATATCTTTCTCTGTAATTTTATGATCACTGCTTGGACTTAAACCGGCCAATCGGATATTAAACCGTTCATCTCTCCTGAAGATATATTCAGCAGTTCTGTTGCGTCTTTTATTCCTGCCGCAGACGAAGAGTATGTTGATTTATTCAAGGTAATGAATTTTGAGGTTTTAGTAAGGGGGTTGTGATTTTTCCTGTCGCTATTTGTGTTCCAAAAAGTTTGTTGAAGCTCTTTAAAGAAAATAAAAAATTAAATCAATCTTTTTGGCAACTCCAACAGCAATGTTCGAAAGAGTTTAGTTTTTGGAGATCGTTTGACTCAGTGTGATCTGGCGAGAAGGGCTCTTTATTGCTAACCTATTTTGTTGGAGTGTTCGTTTCTTTTCCTATTTGGTCCGGGGTTTTACTCAACTTATCAAATTCCCTAATCGATAGAACGATAAATAAAAAAAATGAAATTGAAACAATAACTGTTAATACAATTATATCAAGATTATTCATAACACTTATTGATTTTTTTTCAAGTTAATATAAATTAATAATCCAATCATAGTTGGCGGCCATAATCCAATAAATATTGCCCTCATGGGATTATCCAAAACAAGGTAATAGTACTCAGATATAAAAATTGTGGCTATTGTGATTGCAAGAATTACTAATTCGATTATTTTAAATTTTTTAAACATACAATTTTAAATTTCTTTGATTAAAAATAATTGAATTATTTTTTTTCATAATTACTATAATGGTCTGTAAAAGCAATTCAATTCATAATTTTATTAATACTTCCGGCCATTGCTATCCAAAATGTTTTTTAAAAATTTAAATACTTTTAAATTCAATCTGTTATGATAATATTTTTGCACCAATATTGAATCTTTAAAATCAATCTTTAAATAACCACTTGAAGATTTACTTATGCTGTCCAAATAAATTTATGCCAATTCTGTTTTTAAAAAATTAATGATAATATTTCTAATTCGTGATCATTAGTGAAATTCGTGGCAAGTTTTTTCTTTATTTTGGACGGATGTAACTTCCGGCACTTCCGGCTTATTACAACTTATGTAACGGTTACAACTATGAGCAAAAAAAATAAATTAAAACTAATGAAGCTCTTAAATTTTCCGTAACGAAGTCACGCTTTGCAATTAACTATTTACCGATAGTGATACCGGATACCATGTTGAGAAGTCCGAATACATTCAATAGCCATAAGATAACTGCAATTACAATGACAATATTCAGGATTGACTTTATTTTTGAGTCCATTGGTATGTAAGTATTTATTAACCATAATAGAACTCCAATAACTATCAGTATTATTACTACTTGTAGTAAAGGCATTCGGCACTCCTTTTTGTTTAATTATTTAATAAGAAAAACAAACGCGTGAACACTAAACGTTGTTGTCAACAGTTGAGATCAATCTGAACAAATCCAAAAATCATAAATCTGATTTGTATTTATTCCTAATCCGAAATTCCAACTTGTTCACATCCTTCTAACGTTAACATTATTGTTCGAATTATGAAATGCAATAAGCAAATCCAAACCATTTATTATATTTAGCACCGATTAAATCTATGTTTATAGAAGTCTTCTTGCACGAGGGTTCGGGCGTACCCTTTGGGTAATCTTGGAATCCAATCACAGACATTTACTTCCGAGTTAAACGCTTACGTTACGATTCAGGAATCCCCTCATGCGGGTAGGGCAAAAACACTCCTTCGCATTGTCTTTCCCGACTCCTGCTTTTTCAATAGCATGAAGTCAGGAGAAGTTTTCATGCAGGCGAGCTCGGGGGTACTCTCTGGGTCAGCTCTGAATCGCATCTCAAATATTATAATCATTCAATCCTCATTCCAACACCCCTAAATCCTTAAGGCATACTTTCTTTCTTGATTTAAACCTCTACGGGTTATAACTTACCGCAATCATAACGAACTAAATACAATGAATACTCTGAATCCGCAGATCACTTTTCTGCAAACTGATATTCTCCGAAACATTGAAGTTACATACTTTGAATACCCCGTTCCCGCAGGGTTTCCTTCTCCTGCAATGGACTATCTCGAGCAAAAACTTGATCTTAAAGATTATCTTATCAATCATCCTGATTCAACTTTCTTTGTAAGAGTGAAGGGCGAATCAATGACAGGTGAAGGTATTAATGACGGCGACTTGCTTGTCGTTGATAAAAGTATTGAGGCAACTATGGGGCAGATAGTCATCGCTGAGATCAACGGGGAGTTTACCGTTAAGAAGATCGATAAGATAAAAGGAAAACTGTTTCTTGTTGCGGCTAATGATAAGTTTGATCCGATACCTTTGAATGAAGATATGGATTTTCTTGTGTGGGGCGTGGTGACTTATGCGATTCATAAAACGTAAGTTGGCAAGTTTGACAAATGTAAGACGGTGGTACAAGGTTTGGTTTACCGAAACATACTAACTTTTAAACCTGCTTGTATCGATTCACAAACCCAATGTGATCATCAGGAAACATAAACATTCCAAGCCAAAGAAACACAAAGCCCTCCCCTTGTTTTTCAAAGGGGAGGGCTGGGAGGGGTTGCTGAATCGCAACGATTGCATTTACAAGCAATTGACTTTGTTCATTTCGATTCACAAATTTTCATAACACCATTAAATTTAATTTACAATGACCAACATCTACGCTCATATCGACTGTAATAATTTTTATGCTTCCTGCGAACGCGTTTTTGATCCGAAGTTGCGCGGTAAACCTGTTGTCATTTTAAGTAATAATGACGGCTGTATCGTTGCCAGGAGCCAGGAAGCAAAGGCGCTCGGTATTGGGATGGGTGTTCCCTATTTTAAAGTGCGCGACGTTATCGAGAAGAATAATGTTTTTGTTTATTCATCCAATTATACTCTCTATGGCGATCTGTCGGCACGAGTGATGAATATACTTTCGGGATTCACACCTGAGATCGAATATTATTCAATTGATGAAGCGTTCCTGTCCTTTGACAAGATCAATGAGAGGGATCTCACATCTTATGCAAGTAAGATCAGAAGAACGGTATTAAAAAATACCGGCATACCTGTTTCAATCGGCATTGCAAAAACAAAGACACTCGCAAAACTAGCAAACGAATTTGTGAAAAAGAATCCGAAGCTTAACGGTGTATTTGACATCAGTAATTTTAACAGAATGGACAGGCTTCTTCAGCAGGTCCCCATTCACGATGTCTGGGGAATCGGCAGTGCATACGCGAAGGAACTGATGAAGAACAAGATACTTTCTGCTTATGACTTTAAATGTATTGATGAAAAATGGGTAAAGAAAAAGATGGGTGTCGTGGGTTTGCGAAAGTGTCTTGAACTCCGGGAAACAACCTGCATCGAAATAGACCAGCTTGTAAAGCCAAAGAAAGGGATTATGTCCTCGAGATCATTTGGAAGATATGTGACCGAACTTCCTGAAATCGAAGAGGCAGTGTCACAATATGTAACAAGAGCATCCGAGAAACTTCGTATGCAGAATTCCATCTGTCGTTCCGTCTATGTATTCATTCAGACAAATCATCACAAGCTTCACGAAAAGCAATACGCGATGGGAAAGACAATTACACTGGAAGAACCCACTGCATTCACTCCGGAACTGATAAAGAATGCGCTGTTTGTTTTAAAGATAATTTTCAGAAGCGGTTACAAATATATAAAGGCTGGGGTTTATCTTTCAAACATTGTTCCGGAAAATGACATACAGCTCAACGCGTTCAGAGAGACAGATCATAACAAGAACATCTCAGTAATGAAAGCCGTTGACGGTATGAATTGCGTCTGGGGCAGAGACACCGTAAAGTTCGCGTCATCCGGCATTGAACAGGATTGGAAAATGAAAATGTGTTTCAGGTCGAACAGGTATACTACCAACTGGAATGAGATAGTGGTCGTGAGAGTATAAGAGGATATATTTTGTTCTTCTCGATTCACAAACACAATGTAATCATCAGGAAACATAAACATTCCAAGCCAAAGAAACTCAAAGCCCTCCCCTTGTTTTTCAAAGGGGAGGGTTGCTGAATCGCATCGATTACATTTGCAAGCAATTGATTTTATTCTTTTCAAATATTTAAAAACAGATACCATGACAAAAATCTATAACCGCTCCGATGAAAAACCAAAACGAAGATCTCTCTGAAATAATATGACTCCGGCTGAAAAGTTACTCTTGAACAAACTTAGAAAAAGAAAAATAAACGGATTAAGATTTTTGAGGCAGTATAGCATCCACAAATATGTGATCGATTTTTATTGTCCGGAAATCAAACTCGCTGTGGAAGTTGATGGTGATATTCTCTATTTACCTGATAACGTTGAGTATGATATGACGAGACAAACGGAAATTGAGTTTTACGGGATCAGATTTATTCGATTTACAAATCAGGATGACATCGAAAACATAAATGAAGTGGTTTTGAAACTCGAACAATTATCTTTCCCTAATTCAATTTAATTATCTCTTCTCAATGCTTAAATTAAATGAACTCCGGATCATTTAACATTTACAATTTTAAATTTATAATTAAATATGTGCGGTCGCTACGAGAATGCAGTAAATAAAGAAGAGCTGGATGAAATATTCAGCAGGTATATCGGTAAGCTCAATATTGATTATGATATTGATGAAGTTTTCAAAGAAGAGAACATTGCTCCGACCGACAGGATAAAAGTGATCGTTCTTGAAGACAATGTTTTCAAAGTAAAAGCTATGAAGTGGGGCATCCGTTCAAAAATTTTTGATCCCAAAAGAAAACTCAAAGGTCTTGATCCTGAATTTGAAAGGGATGTTTTCAATTCACGAACCGATACAGTCATCAATCCCAAAAGAACAAACGACTGGCAGGAAGCATTCACCGAACAAAAGTGTCTGATACCTCTCACAGCTTTTTATGAATGGCCCGCAATGAATAAAAAAGAACCTCTCCGTATCTCTCTCGACAATGAGAAGGTTTTTTTCACCGGCGGATTTTATAAAAAGGATATTAAAGGTGAGACCGGAGCTTCTATTCTTACCTGTCCGCCAAATCACTTTATGTCGCCTCTTCACGATCGGATGCCCGTCATCTTCAGAGCTGAAATCGCGGGCGGATATCTGAAACTGCCGCACGAACTCGCGGCCAGTATGTGCAATACTCCGGATGAATCGGTTAAGATGTGTTCGGAAGTTGCCGAACTTCTGATCACTAAACCGAAAGTTACAAAGAAAGTGAAACCTGAAGAACCTCTTACATTATTCTGATACAACAAAGACAACATACCAAATGCTTTACATAGGCTGCAGTCAGTGGAATTATTCCTTCTGGAAAGGTGATCTTTATCCCGCGACAAGATCTCAGCATGTGCTGAATTATTATTCACGAAAGTTTGGCTGTGTCGAAATGAATTCCACCTATCACGATCGGGTTGAGGATATGGTTATGATCAACTGGCAAAAGAATGTGACTTCCCTTTTCAGATTCTGTCCGAAATTTCCGAAGACCATAAGCCACGAAAATAAACTTCTCAACGTTGAAAAGCTGACGGATGATTTCATAGACTCCGTATCTCTGCTGCAAGACAACCTTGGAATTTCATTTCTTCAGCTCCCTCTCAATATGCCTCCGGAGAATAATTATCTTCTTGATAATTTTCTTGCATTCATAAACAACCGCATACAGGTGAGTGTTGAGATACGTCCTGACTGGTTGTCACGTCCCGATGTTTTGAAGGAATGTCTGACAATATTAAAAAAGCATAAGGCGGGTGTGGTGATCGTTGACGGTGCGGAGACCGTTCAGTATATGAACAGCATAAAGCTTACCAATCCGACCGCCTTCATCAGATTTTTATCCTACGATCATCCGACCGACCGGGCACGAATTGATGACTGGGTAAATATGATAAAAGTCTGGCAGGACAAAGGTGTGAAGGATATTTACTTCATTTTGCATTTTTCCGATAAGCCGAATGTGCCTGCTATAATTGAGTATGCGATGGAGAGGTTATTGTAGATACGCCATGCATGGTGTCTCTACGTTTATCCTAATGTTCGCTGGATTATATTGCGTTTTGAATCTCCGAGAATGCGGTTCATTGTAGAAGGTAATTCTCTATACATTTTCCCTTTCAACAGGCATCCACCCTTAGCATGATTTTCATGCTTTGCATCAATAGTCGGATCATTTTGATTTACATTAAACTCCGGCTTTCCCCACTGCTTAAAGAAGAATGGTATTTTATTTTGCTTGCAGAGATTTTTTATTTCAATTATCCATTCCTCTTTTACAGGTCTTGCTTTAAATCCGGATTCACCGCCAACTATCACCCAATCAATATTCTTTTAAATTCAAATTTGTTAAAGGTCCCAATAATGGCTCTAAGGAAAGAAATTTAATATGTGCTTTTGTATTTCTTAAATAATCTATTCTGTCAGTTACTCTGTCATCTTCAACTGAAACACCCATCCATATATTTGATGTCCAGTTTATTTCGTTTCTTGCATCATAATCTGCCAGTACATCGCCTCTCTTTGTCAAAATCTGAAACGTATGCTGCGGATTATCATTCATAACTTTGAATACTTTTTTAATATATTCCAAAGGAATATCTTTATGAAATAAATCACTCATTCGATAGATGACTTAGACATTAGGTTATTTTAATTTAAATATGACTTCTTAACTTATTTCCTTGTTATCATTTCGTAATGCGATACTGAAATATCTTCTTTCAGTTTTTTAATACAATTTTTTAATTGTGAATTTGTAATTTCCTGAAGAGTATCTTTGTACTCAATAGTTCTGTCGGTTAAAGATCCTTTAAGAAACTCTTCTGAAGAAAATTCAAATATTTCCTGTAGTTGGATTAAGGTATTTTCGGGAAAGACATTAATATTTTTTGCAGGAATATAAAATACCTGACTTCTTTCATTGCAGCCGATATTAAATGATCTTCCCTTTAATTTAGACGTGGTTTTTAAAACTAGATAAGGTTCTTTGGAACTCTCTTCCGGTTCAAACATAATTACAAAATACTTCTTACCATAAGTCCCATCAGAATATGGAAAATTCAGATGAAGGTAAACATCTCCTCGTGCCATAATCAATTAACATTTCGAAACTCTTTCTTTTAGCGGAAAAGCTTTTAGCATTTCCTGCCTTTCGTTTATTAATTCTTCTGCATCTTCAAAATTAATTTCCGAATCTTTGTCCAATGCAAGTTCATAATCAATTTTCTTATTTAATCCTTTTACTTTTATAGTTTTATCCCACGGTTGATTTTTGAAATGAGATATGTCAGATATAAGTTTTGCATCAACATCTTTGTAAATTTCAGTAAGTTCTTTTATAATTTTTTGTTCTCGAGGTGAGAAGACATTTATATCTTCTTTTATATTTGGCTTAACTTTAAACATTCCGCCTTTCCTTTCACTGTTTTCAGACTCAAATGGCTGAATACATAAGACTGATGAAAAATCAATAGGTACTTCATTATTATTAACTTCTTCATAAAATGAAAGCGGAACAGGTCCAAACTCCAATGCAAAATAATCAAGATTAGTTACATTTCTTCCGGTTTGCTGAAAGTGTTTGAAGTCCATGAAATAAAGCAGTTTGAAGATCTTTACTTTAGATGGTTTCTTAACATTTTTTGTGAAATAGATTATTGCATTCAGAAGTTTTTGGCGATATGTGTTGTTGAGTTTCATATGCTTAACTATTTTAAAATAGTATACTTTATTACAATGTGAAATACTAAAAAGTTAGATTGGGTGATTAAATACAGGAGGTTTAGTGACTAGTCTACATTCCTTATATTTTCCTCAGTAAAATTTTTGGAACACAACAACCGAGGATTAAATAATTATTTGTAATTCCTATTTTGTCAATGGCTTTGAAAATATCTTCTTGTTTCAATAAATAACTCTTTTTTTTATTAAAAAAAAAAGTAGAAGCTACTCTTTCTTTAATATTATTCGATACTACAGAAGCAAGAAACGAGTCGAAGTTAAAATGATCGGATTCAGAAGTTACTGAAAATGCATCTTTACTTTGCAACATTCTTTGCCCTCCAACAAACCATTTGTTAGATTCATCTCCAATTTCTTTTTTATTGTTAATCTTCAAATATATATTTAATGTTAACTCAACTATTTCATTTGTAGATTGATAAAATTTATTTACCTTTTCACTCGAAATGGATAATGTAAGTGCACCTTCTTAATATGCTTTTTATAATTTTTGTTGCAGCTTGTCAATAAAATCTACTGGATAAACTTTCCCATTTTTTAAACACCATTCCTCTGTAATAAAATCTAATTCAAGATTCTTCATTAATTCTCTATCATTGAGTGCATCAGAAACAAGTCTTCTAAAGGAATCTAAACCATGAATCAATCTATTTTTCTCTTTTCGTATAGTAGGGTACTCTAAAGGATTTATATCCATTAAATATGGATCAATAGTATATTGTCGTAAAAACAGAATTGCCAGATAAAATGAAATCCATTTTTTGATCACTGCGTCTGAGTTAAGTCCGCTTTGTTGAGGAAAAGGATATTTCTTCGAAATCCACGAATGTCTCATTTCGTATGGATCGCTGAAATCATAATATAGTTTGAATACTTCATTCATTGATTCAGGAAGCAATTCATATTTAGGAGGTAGACTACTCGTGAAATTAAAAATTCTTCGAATGCAGTTAACACGATTTTTGTAGAACAATAACGCACCTAAAGCAAAATGGAATTCTAAAAATCTTCTTCTTTCAATATTTCTCTCTTCTATTATCTTACTATTCTTAATTTTACATTCTCTTTCATGAAAATCGCATTCCGGTTGAATATTTTTCAAATAATATTCAAAATATTGATTTGCAGTTTGCCAATGATGAAGGATCAAATCATCTTGCTCATATTCTATTGCTAAAAGTATATTTTGCCATAGCCACGAATAAGTCAATTCAGAGATTTGATAAAGTTTAGATTCACCCAGAAGCCAAAAACCTCCTGCGGTTCTATATTCAAGCGAATAATCTCTTTTATTTTTTAATATTGCAAGTTCCTCGACTGATTTATGAACCAATATATAGTATGCTTCCGGATATTCTACCGGTCTATTGATTGATTTTTCTCTTTCCTTTTCAAATGATTTATAGAAAAACTTAGATATTTTATGGGTGATACTCTGGTTTTGTTTTTGTATTGAAAGCAAAAAAATATCAGTTAAAGCGGTAAAATGTTTTAGTTCAGACGTGTCGTTGTTATGCTCTTGAATTAAATATTTTATAAATTTTGAGGGCGTATAATAAATTAATATTTTATTAAGGAATAGGAAAAAGAAAACAACTAAAATGATGGTGTTTGTAATTACAAGAAGACTAGCAGAATTATTTATTAAAAAATTAATGCCCTCAATTTGAACTATAGGTTCAATTTTGAAGGACCAGATTACTACTGATATTATGGAAAAAATTAGAAATATAACAAAATATTTTTTTTCTCTTTCCTCATCGAATAATTCAACGATGTGGTCAGATGCATACTTCTCATCTAGCCGAGCAATGACTTGAAGTAATATAGGATAGGCAACACTAAGCATTGTTATCGTGATTGTAGTATAAATTCCTATTTCTGCCATTCTATCTAAATCTATTTAAGTTTCGCTTCAACATCTACTATGAAAAAAATGTTTTAAACGTTATGAGAGAATTTCAGCTTCGGAAATCCCCATCCCCGGCAGTCCCCGCACCACATCCATCGTCTCCAAACTCACCCGGATTATACTCAACAGCAGATCAAGTATGTAACGAGGATTCCCAACTTCATCCGACCAGTCATTCGGGTCGTTCTTTATGCCGCTGTCTTTATTTGTCGTTACCTGATAGCGCTCCATTATCCATTCGATTGCGCTTCTGCCATTTACTATATTCGTATGCTGCTAATGGTATATTCTCCGTCATGTCAATTTAATTTAACAT
>JAWXBH010000051.1:0-2749 GCA_034439935.1 bacterium | reverse complement strand
TTTAAGTGATAATGAAAAGCTAGCCTTTTATAAAAACCAACTTGAGTTTATTGAAAGCTATAAATCCTTTGCGCTGAACATTTCAGGATTAATTCCTTTACAAGATTCTGAAGCGCCCTACGTCAATAAGGAAATTCCCGGACGGTTGTATGACTTGCAGCTAACAACAAAAGCGGTAATTCTCAATGCGAGCAAACGAATGAAGAATAATATATTACAAAGTGGCGACACCATACTTATTAAAATTTATTCGCTTTGGGAAGAACGAAAAAACCAATTAGCGCAAGGTTTGGTTGAGGGCAAGATGCCGAAAAATGATTTACATAATTTAAAAATCAAGATTGAAGAAAACGAAAAATGGTTAACCGATAATTCACGCAGTTTCCGATCAGGCTTTCAATTTGAGAAAGTGAGCTGGCAACAGATACAAAAATCCTTAAGGCCTAAGGAGGCGGCAGTTGAAATAGTCCGACTGATAGACGGATTACTTTATGGAGCTTTGATTATCACTCCAGAGACAACACAACAACCTGTGATGTCTTTGATCATGAGTACAAAATCTAAACATCTTGATAGGCAATTTTATAAGAACTATTATAACTCTATTACACTTCAGACTGATGATACCTTGTCATATAAAACGTATTGGCAGCCAATAATCGATTCTATTCGAGCCCACATGCCTAAGCTTAAAATGCCAGAACGGATTTATTTTTCAAATGATGGAATTTACAATCAACTGAATTTGAACACACTTCGCGATCCCAGAAATGGCAAATTTGTGCTGGACGAAGCAGACCTTGTTGTTGTTACAAATACGAAAGATGTTTTGAATCCACGAGTGAACTCAAAAAGAAAAAAAAATAATAGCGCTGCACTTTTTGGACGACCGCAATATTCGACAGAAGGTAGAGCCGGAAAATTTGTTGACTTGCCAGGTACCTGCAAAGAAGTAGAACTTCTTAACAAAGCATTGTCAACGGCTAAATGGCAAACCCAATTGTTTACAGCTGAGAATGCAACTGAAGAAAATTTGAAGAATCTGGAAGAACCAACTGTATTGCACTTGGCAAGTCATGGCTTTTTTAATCCTGGTGAAAGTGATGCTGAGTCTTCTTTAGCGGAAACTATGATTCGCTCTGGTATTGCACTGGCTGGTGTAAACGATTTAGATCACACTGCCGATGATGGATTGCTTACTGCGTTTGAAGTAATCAATTTAAATCTTGACTCAACCTTGTTAGTTGTCCTATCCGCCTGCGAAACTGCCAAGGGAGATATCAACCATGGCGAGGGTGTTTATGGATTGCAGCGTGCGCTGCGTGTTGCCGGTGCACAAAACATGATTATGAGTTTGTGGAAAGTAGATGATGAGGCTACTCAAAAGTTAATGGTAGACTTTTATACACGTTGGTTGAAAACGAACGATTTGCGAACATCATTTAGGGAGGCACAAAAAAAATTGCGAAAAGAGTATCCTAATCCATACTACTGGGGTGCATTTATTTTGACTCGGTAATGATACTTACATGCTATTAATCCAAAATCAAATACTTTTTCTTGCATGTTTGGAAACATATCGACCCGGAAACCGTTATATAGCTATACTAACACAAATAATAGTAAAGCTATTATTATGAAAAAATATTCGATTGCCTTCATGTTTGTTGTTATTACACTTTTTAGTGGGTGGCACGGCTACGCGATGGTGAATGAAAGGTTGGTAGAAATTGAACAAAGCGCAGAAACAGAAAAGTCGGGAAGTATAATAAATGCAAACTATTGTCACGCTGTTAAAAGATCAGATTCTCAAAAACGAATAATTTTTAATTCATATTTTCTCCGCAGTCAAACACAGGTTAATCTCTCTGATCAGAGAACAACCCATATCAAGACTCCACTCTTCATTAAATTCCGGGTTCTTCGGTATTAAGCCTGAAGTTCTTAGGGTGTAAACACCATTCATTTCTCACATTCTTTCAGTCACAATTTTTTCTTGTATTCCAATTAGGAATTTAATAAAAAGACTAAAAGTCATGGATAATTCATTTCAGCCACGTGTTGGCACAAGCTATTTGGTAGTTGCGATTATAATTCTCTTCTATTTATGTGTTTTGCTGAAAGCGATAGGTAACTCTTAATTCTTAAAAACAAAAAAACTATTATGAAAATCGATCTTAAATCAATATCGCCAAGGCAATTTTTTTCAAGTTTCATTGCGTTGCTTATGGTGTTTTGTTCAACCATTGTTTGGGGTCAGCGGTCAAAAAATTACACGAATATGGAGGCCGCAATGAAAAATCCTGACAGTGTGCAATGGCTTACCTTGCGCAATCAGAGTCTGACTACTTTTCCAACTTCAATTCTTGAGCTTCGCAACTTAAAATATCTTGATTTAAGCCAGAACCAGTTTACTGAACTTCCTGACGAAATAGGTCAGCTAAGTAATTTATTTTATCTCGACTTATCGGGTAACAAAATAAAGCATCTTCCTGAGAGTTTAGGTAAAATTAAAACGCTACAAAACCTTTATCTCGATTATAATTCGCCTCAAAATCTTGAATCTGATTTTGAAGTTTTAAGTCAACTGCCACTTTTAAGGGTGCTCGATATAAAGGGCGATGGTATTTTTCAGCTTCCCCCTTCTATCGGTAACCTTAAAAGTCTTGAGTATTTGGAGTTATCTAATAATAAGATAGAACAATTGCCCGAGCAGTTCAGTAACCTTAAGAAGCTTCAGATTTTATAT
>JAWXBH010000050.1:0-6450 GCA_034439935.1 bacterium | reverse complement strand
TTCGATATTAGTGAAAAAATATTACCAAACAGATTGAATATAAAATTATTTTAAATTTTTAAAAAACTTTTTTGGACAGCACTGAAATCATTCTCAGGAAAATTAAATTTTGGTATTACTATTTATAGCATATAAAAAAAAAGCGGGACTTCAATCCCGCTTCTAAAAAACTTTGACTCATAATTCGCGGCTCTTATGCATCCTTCAGCGCTTCAGCACCACCAACAATTTCGAGAATTTCTTTTGTTATAGCTGCCTGTCTTGCCTGGTTATATGAAAGCTCGAGTATCTTTAAGAGATCTGTAGCGTTTCGAGTTGCGGTTTCCATAGCTGTCATTCTCGCTGCCTGCTCTGCAGCGTTGGATTCGAGAAGTGCTTTCCAAAACTGAACTTTGTATTGCTTCGGAATAAGCTCCTTTAATATTTCAGCAGCGCTTGGTTCATATATATAATCAGCTTTATTTTTACTTTTTGTTTCTGCTTTAGCTGTTGAAGGTTTCTTTAACGGCAGAAGCTGCTCTTTCACAGCTACCTGCTTTGCAACTGACTTAAATTCATTATAAATGATCTCAACACTGTCATACTGTTTCCTTCTGTAACCGTCAATTATAAAGTTAACGATCTCATTGGATATCTCAAAAGACAGATCGTTAAAAATATTCACATAAGATTTTATGATATTGAGATTTTTCTTTTTAAGTGAATCGTTTACCTTTCTTCCGACCAGAATAACCTGTGTGTCAGCGCTCAAACTGTTAATATAATTTAAGCCAAATCTTATAATATTAGTATTGAATGAGCCTGCAAGTCCCCTGTCTGATGATATTACCACAACAAGCTTTTTACGAACTTCACGATCTTCCATGATGTTATTTACCTCTTCACCGGCAGCTTCAATAAGATCGCTTAGAAGTTCATCGATCTTTTTGGCATAAGGTCTCATCGAAGTAATCCTTTCCTGAGCACGTCTCATCTTCGCCGAAGCCACCATCTTCATTGCCTTGGTGATCTTCTGCGTTCCCTTGATACCGGTAATTCTTGTTTTTAATTCTTTAAGTGTTGCCAAGTTTTTCTAATTATAAATTGTTCAATGGTAAATAATAAATACTGCTTGAATGCCAAACGCCGTGACCTTAATAATAAGAAAATTAAAATTTATGATTTTAAAGTACTCTTAAATCTTTCAGTGAAATCCTTCAATACTTTATTCATCTTTTCAGTATTTTCCGGTGTAAGGTCTTTTGTATCTCTTATGCTTTGAAGAATGTCTCCATGCATGTTCTCAATTTCCATCATAAAGTCCGTCTGGTATCTCAGCACATCCGGGATCGGTATCTCATCAAGAAAACCTTTAGCAGCCGCATAAATTATTACCACTTGATTTTCTACAGCCATCGGAGAATACTGTTTCTGCTTAAGTACTTCTACAAGCCTTTCACCTCTTCTTAACTGCTGCATAGTAGCTTTATCAAGATCTGAACCGAACTTTGCAAAAGCTTCAAGCTCCCTAAACTGTGCCAGATCAAGTCTCAGCGTTCCTGCAATCTTTTTCATTGCTTTGATCTGAGCGTTACCACCTACACGGGAGACCGAGATACCCACGTCGATAGCCGGTCTGATACCTGAATTGAAAAGATTTGACAAAAGATATATCTGTCCGTCAGTAATTGAGATAACGTTTGTCGGAATGTATGCCGATACGTCACCCGCCTGAGTTTCAATTATAGGAAGAGCTGTTAAACTTCCGCCGCCAAGATCATCTGAAAGCTTTGAAGCACGCTCAAGCAACCTTGAGTGAAGATAGAAAACGTCTCCCGGATAAGCTTCACGTCCCGGAGGTCTTCTCAATAATAGAGATACCTCTCTGTATGAAGCCGCCTGTTTTGTAAGATCATCAAAAACTACCAGTGCGTGTCTTCCTGAATCTCTGAAATATTCTCCGAGTGTCGCACCCGAAAACGCTGAGATATACTGAAGCGGAGCAGGATCGGAAGCAGTTGCTGCAATGACTGTAGTGAATTCCATTGCGCCGGCATCTTGTAAGCTCTTAACAACCTGCGCTACTGTCGAACCCTTCTGACCGATAGCGACATATATACAAAAAACTCCTTTGCCTTTCTGATTAATTATAGCGTCAATGGCAACCGCGGTCTTACCTGTCTGCCTGTCACCAATGATAAGTTCTCTCTGACCTCTTCCGATCGGGATCATAGCGTCAACAGCTTTAAGACCTGTCTGAAGCGGCTCTTTTACCGGCTGTCTCTGAATAACTCCAAGCGCTTTTCTTTCAAGCGGAAGAAATTTATCAGTTTTAATTTCGCCTTTTCCGTCGATGGGCTGACCAAGCGGATTAATAACTCTTCCGAGCATTGCTTCACCAACAGGCATTGAAGCGATTCTGCCGGTTCGTTTTACTGTGTCACCTTCTTTAACAAGTGATGATTCACCAAACAGGATACAGCCTACATTATCTTCTTCAAGGTTAAGCGCAATCCCGAAAACTCCGTTAGGAAACTCGATCAACTCGCCTGCTTCGCATTTTGATAATCCATAAACACGCGCAACACCATCACCTACATACAACACCGTTCCTACATCGAACACATCGACTTCCGTTTCGAAACCCGATAGTTGCTTTCTGAGTATCGCGGATATTTCGTCTGATTTTACCTCTGCCATTATTTATTTCTCCTGAATATTTTTTGTATAAATTTTTTTAATAAAATAAATTGTAACCGGTTTAATAAATATCTACTGTCTTAAGATCAATTAAGAATAAAATCGCCTTCCCTGAATTTTATCTTAAGTCTCTCAAGCTGACGTTTGATGCTTGCGTCAAGGACAGTGTCATTAATTTTTGCGATAAATCCTCCGATTATGCTCTTGTCAATTTCAAAAGTCATATCACTTTTCAAATGTGTATAACCGTCTATCTTTTCCTTCATCCGCGCTTTCTCTTCATCGTTCAGCTCAACAGCAGATCTTATCGATACATCAACAATTCCGTTCTTTTCCTTTTTAAGATTAAGAAAATCAAAGAACACATCCCGTGTAAGCTTTTCTCTTCCTCTTGAAAGTAAAAGAACCATAAAGCTCATTGTAAGCTCGGATACTTTCCCTCCGAAAATTTCCTTTACGATCTCAGTTTTTTTAATTCTGTTTATAACAGGACTTGAAAGAAAAAGCGCAAAGTTAGTGTTTGAATTGATAAGTCCAAGTATGTCAGAAATATCCTTTGAAACCTGCTCTATATTCCCCTGACTTTCAGCAACTTCATATAACGCGATCGAATACCTTCTCGCTGCTTTTGATAACATAGCTTAATTAATTATTTGGGATTTGAGAGATAAAATCGTTTACAATCTTTCTTTGCTTATTCTCATCGAGATTATCCTTAATTATTTTTTCGGCAGCTTTAATTGCCAGATCCGAAACTTCATTTCTCAGTTCAGACATTGCGGTTTCCTTCTCCTGCCTGATCTCAACCTTCGCCTGTTCGATAAGCTTTCTTGAATCCTCCTGCGCTCTGTTCATCAGTTCATCACGCATTTTATTCGCAGTTTCTTTGGCATCATTGATTACTTTCATCGACTGAACATTCGCATCGGTAAGATTCTTTTTATGCTGCTCAATAAGTGCTTCTGCATCCTTCTGAAGCTTTTCCGCCTGGTCAATTGAATCCTTAATAGTCTGCTCGCGTGTATGAAGAGCTGTGAGCAGTGGTTTCCAAGCGATCTTCTTGAGAAGTATAACTAAAAGAACAAAGATTATGATTTGCCAGATAATAAGCCCGGGATTTACCGATAAAAGCGACGGTTTCTCCTGACCGGGTTCGCTTACCAAAAAGACAAACGAATAATTAAATAGTAAAGTAAGATAATAAAACATTACCTGATTTTTATTTAAATGTTAAAAATATATTTACAAAGACAAAGAATCTTCCGTGTAAATCCGAAAAGATTCTTATGCCTTTGTAGCTAAAAGAATACAGATAACAAGACCGAACAGCGCAACACCTTCTAAAAGAGCAGCTGCAATGATCATCGTTGTTCTGATTTCACCGACTGCTTCAGGCTGTCTTCCGATGGATTCAAGAGCTGATCCTGCAAGTCTTCCAATTCCCAAACCTGCTCCGATAACTATTAATCCGGCTCCAACTCCGGCTCCTAAAAATGCTAAATCCATTTTTACTACTTCTCCTTTTTTGTTTTTAAGTTATTATATTTTTTAAAAATACTTTTATATTGATAATTGATAATTGATAATTGATAATTGACTAGTGGTGTTGCATTGCCATATTAACATACAACACGGAAAGCAAAGTAAATATATATGCCTGCAATAATGCGATGAATATCTCGATCAGATAAATGAATATAGCAAAAGGTACGGCTATAACCGATCCTGTATATTCCATCACAAAGATCAAACCTATTAATGAAAAAATGATGATCGTACCTGCGGTAATATTTGCAAACAACCTCATAAGCAGTGAGAATGGTTTGGTAAACAAACCAATGAACTCAACAATGATCATGATCGGAAGAACAAACACAGGAACACCCGGAGGAACGAGTGATTTTGCATATCCACCGAAACCGTGGGCTTTTATACCTTTGTACTGAGTTACAGCAAATGTTGTAAGAGCCAATGCTGCGGTAACATTTATATTTTTTGTGGGCTGAGCCATGAAAGGAAAAAGACCCAGCAGGTTTGCGAACATTATAAAGAAAAATAATGTAAGAAAGAACGGCATCATTTTCAGACCGGCATCTCCCATATTAGCCCTGACAATATCATCCCTGACAAACACAACAAGTGACTCAACTACGTTTCCAATACCGCGAGGAATCTTATTCTTCTTATTACTTGAAACTGCATACATCAGAACAATGATAAGAATGACAGCCGAAAGGAACATCATTAGTGTGCTCTTTGTAATTGAAAAATCTATATTTACTCCAAATACATTGACAGGAGCAAATTTCGGTAAATGAAGTTTTCCGAGGAAGTAAAAATCAACATAATCGTGGTCCACTATCTTCTCTATAATATCAAACTTCTCCTCGGATTCATGTACGAGCTTTTCACCCTCGCCTTCTGTCTTCTGGACGACATCTTCCTTTTTATCGGTCGAATTGTCAAAAGCGAAAGAATTGCCGGTAACAGTTATTAATAGTATTACTATAAAGAATAGTTTTTTAAGGAATGATTTGTTACAGCGGCTTAAAGATTTAATACTCAAATTTTTTATCAATTATTTATAAACCGGAATTTATTTTTTATTAATATTTGCAGAAAGGAAATTAATTTCAAATATCAGGAACAAAAAGTAAAAGAAAAAGAAAATTACAGCAAAACCAATTTTATCAAGTTTCAAAACATAAACCATCAGAAATACCAAAGCGGTTGTTATCAGCATCCTTACAACCATACTCAAAAGGACTGTGTTGAAAAAACTGATACCCGGTTTTTTGAATGCACCTGAAATTATCAGACTTCCCGTCATGACACTTAAGAAACTAAGGAGCCATCCAAGTAGCAGAGGAACTGAATATACCTTAAGATCAAGAACAAATATCGTTGCAAAACCTGTAACAAGAAGTATTACACTTATTAATATTATCTTAATAGCAAACTTTTTGAAATCTAAACTTTTCAGGGCTTATTTAACTTAGATTTTTCTTTTTTCTCTTCTTCAGTTAGCTTCTTGACATTAAGGAAGAAACTATAGAATCCTGCTGCAAAGCCTGTAAAAGTAAGTATCAGTGTGAAAGTAACATTCGTATCAAATTTACCGTCGAGCCATCTCCCTATCCAAAAAAAAATCAGTATTGTCACTACCAAAGTTACACCCATACCTGAGTACTGGATAGCTTTGGAGTCTGTTTTGAAAAGGGGTTTGGTGATCAGATCTTTTAAAGAACTCTTATTCTCTTCAGAATTTTTTGGATCCTTGCCCATAAATTTGTTTGCAATTACAAAATTAACGAAATTGCGTTTTAAAATCAATTCGACTTTGAAGGGATTTACAAATTTTTTACCATTGCAGTCCAAAATGTTTTTGAAAAATTTTATAATTTTAAATCAATCTGCTTTGGTAATATTTCTACACCTATATCGAATCTTTAAAATCAACCTTTAAATAACCTTGAAGATATACTTTTGCTGTCCAACTAAATTTATATTAATTCTGTTTTTAAAATTAGTGACAATATTTTTAATTCGTAATCATTCGAGGAATTCGTGTTAAGTTTTTTCCTTATTTTGGAAGGATGTTAAGTTAAGTATGATTAACAATTATAAAGATAAAGCCGGCAAAATTTAACCGGCTTTAACTAATTTACAAAAACGAACTGATAGCTGAATCTGAATTTTATTTTACCATTATCATCTTCTTTGTGTCCGTAAAATTTCCTGACTGAATACTGTAATAATATATTCCGCTTG
>JAWXBH010000049.1:0-5861 GCA_034439935.1 bacterium | reverse complement strand
TGAACAATGAACAATGAACAATGAACAATGAACAATGAACAATGAACCTTTGAACAATGAACAATGAACAATGAACAATGAACAATGAACAATGAACCATCCCCTCGAATCATTACTCATTGCTCTTTGCTCATTGCTTACTGCTCATTGCTCACTGCTCACTGCTCATTGCTCATTGGAAATTGTTCATTGCTTCTTCGTGTATTTCAGATTAATGATATTCAGCCCGTCAATGTAAAACCCGTCAATATCCTTCTGCAGCAGATAAACTTTCTGATTATAATAGAGATAAAGCCAGACGGCGTCATCGATCACTATTTTCTGCATTTCATCGTAGATCTTTGTTCGTTCCGCAAAGTCTGTTATGCGAAGCGCGTCTTCATACATTTTATCAACAACCGGATTGTTATAACCGACCCTGTTGGGACCTTTCGGAGTTATGTTCCTGCTGTAGAACAAAGCCATGAAGTTTTCGGGATCATAATAATCCGCGCCCCAGCTCGCGCGCCAGAACGGGAACACTCCGTCCTCCTGCTTTGAAATAAGAGTCGCCTGTAGCATCTGCTCAAGGTTCAGATTAATACCAAACTCTTTCACCTGTTCCTGAATCGCGATCGCGATCGTCTTTTGTATCTCATCATTGCCTGTATATAATGTAAGGTTCAGACCTTTACCATCTTTGTAGCCTGCTTCTTCAAGCAGAGTCTTTGCTTTTACTTTATCATACGAATAACCTTTGATATCAGGATTGTAACCCGGCATGCCCGGCGGCAAAGGACCGTTGACTGCTGACTTGCCGCGGTTCTTCAAGACATACTTTAAGATCTTATCCCTGTCGACCATATAATTGAATGCCTGCCTGAGCTTTTTATTATTAAGAAAAGGACTTTCCTTTCCCGCCGGAAGCAGGTCTGTCTGCATCATGCCGAAGAATACTGTCTGGAGCCAGGGCTGTTTGTTAAGAGTGAATGTTTTACTTTGTGCGTCATTGAGATTTCCGTTCTGATCTGTAAGCTGATCATAGGTTTCGGATGAAGGCTCGTGAAAGTCATACTTCCCGTTTTGAAAATCAAGAAACTCCGTTTCAGATGATTGTGTAAAAGTTAACTTTACTCCGTCAAGATAGGGCAGGGCACTGCCTGAAGCATCCTTGTCCCAGTAAGTGAGATTTTTCTCAAGCAACATTTCCTTATCGATGTCCCACTTTACGAACCTGAAAGGACCTGTGCCTACAGGATGCTGTCCGAATTTATCAGTATAATACTCCACTGCTTCCTTAGGATAAACATAGCCATAAGACATGGTTAAAATACTTAAGAAAGGAGAATAGGGCTTTGTTAACTCTATGACTAATGTCGAATCATTAATTGCCTTTATCCCTGTAATCTCTTTTACTTCCATCGAAGAGATGGACGAAAGATAATCTATGTATTCCTTAGCGCCTTTTATCTTATCTCTGAAAACCCACAGTCCGCGGGACTTGACATCGGGATTGTTAACTCTTTCCAGACAGTATTTAAAATCCGAAGCGACAACCTTTCTGCCTTTGCCGTTCGTAGCTTTGAAGCAGTCATCATCCTGAAACAGAATATCACTTCTCAGATTGAAAGTATATGTCAGTGCATCGTCACTGATTGTCCAGCTCTTGGCGATCAGCGGCTTAAGGTTTTTTTCTTTGTCAAATTCCACGAGACCTTCCATTATCATTGCAAGCGTCCATATAGACTGAACCGAATTGGACATGACCGGCTCAAGCGTTTCAATGCCTTCCTTTACATTGTAATTGAAGATCTTACTTTTCGACTCTTCTTTTTTTGAACACGAGATATTAAGCAGTGACAGTGCGGCAATGCAGCATAGAAAGATTTTTTTCATTATTTAGATTGAGTGATAATTTGTATTTTGCAAAATAAACAAAATACGTTTTAAAAAATAATTACAAACATTAAACGGCACCCTTCTTTCGCCAAAACTAAAATTATGAATGACGCTACAAAGCTTAAGATACTGAAAGCACATTGTTACGGTGATAAGTCGGCAACTGACTATCTTACCTCATACAAAAACATTTACGCCATACTTAATGAGCATTTGAAAAATAAGCCGCATAATACTTACCTGAAATATTATGATGACAGGAATAATTATATTTCATACACGTACCGGGAGTTCATGAAAAATGTTTTTCAGCTCGCTAATTTTTTAATGAATAATAAAATTGAAAAGGGAGACAGGATAGTCACATTTTCACACAATCACAGTGACACTGTCATTCTTTATTTCGCTTGTTGGGCAATCGGCGCTGTAGTAGTGCCTGTGAATGTAAGTGAAGAGCCGGTGAGAGTTAAATACATAATCGATCATTCGTATTCAAAGATGATATTTACAAGAAGTGAGTATGTGTCAAAGCTGAGCAAGACAGATATTCCGGTAAATACAGCGGTTATAAATTTCGATGAAGCTCCTTACAGAGAGTGCAGCAGTGAATTGAATAATGACAGCAATGTTGACAAGGAAGATGAGTGTCTCATAGTTTATACATCGGGTACAACAGGGAATCCGAAAGGTGTTGTGCTTACACAATATAATCTCATGGCTGACGCGCTTGCGATCTCCGACTGGCATGACCTGCACAACGATGACGTAATGATGTGCGTGCTACCCATTCATCACGTCAACGGAACAGTCGTAACGATAATGACAACAATGTTCTACGGCGGGACAATGATACTTAATCAAAAATTTCAGACAGAAACATTTTTAAAAAGACTTGATGATAACAAGGTTAAGGTTGTAAGTGTAGTGCCTACATTGCTTCAGTTCCTTCTCCATTCAAAAGAGGAAAGTGCTGATTATGAATTGAAGAATTTCTCACATCTTATCTGCGGCGCGGGTCCGCTGACCTGCGAGATCGCCAAGAACTTTGAGGAGAGGTTCAGCTTACGGATCGCCCACGGTTACGGCTTATCGGAGACTACGTGTTACTCCTGTTTTATTCCGATCGATCTCAGCAAAGAAGAGCATTATAAATGGCAGAATGAATTTGGCTTTCCTTCGATAGGCATACCTGTAGAGTGCAATGATATGGAGATACAGAATGATAAAGGCGAAACACTTCCGGAAAATGAAAAGGGTGAGATAGTGATACGCGGTCACAACGTAATGAAGTATTATTTTGAGAATGATGAAGTAAATGAAAAAACATTTGATTTTGAATGGTTCAGAAGTGGTGATGAAGGTTTCTTTAAATACGATCATAACGGAAAGAAATATTTTTTCATAACCGGCAGAATAAAAGAGCTGATCATAAGAGGTGCAGTAAATATTTCACCATTGGAGATCGATGAAGTGCTGTGCGGTGTAGACTGCATTGAATCGGCTATAGCAGTCGGCTTTGATAATGACTGGTACGGAGAAGAGGTGGGCGCTCTGGTGAAATTAAAAGATGGGAATGCATCGGATGAAGAAAAGGAAAATTACAGATTGAATATAATTGAACACTGCAGACGGAATCTTCCTTTCTTCAAGTCGCCAAAGGTGGTCGTTTTCTCGGATACCATTCCTGTTACATCAACCGGGAAATATCAGAGGAATAAAGTTAAGGATTTATTTAAAGAGTGGAAGAAAGAGCAGTTTAAGAGTTAGGAGGAATCTCCTGGTTACATTTATTATGAGGCAACGAGTGTAAACATAATTCATTAGAAACGTATTTATATCTTTTAAAAAATTGATTATGTTAATCTAATCTAAACAATACACCATGAATAAAATAATTTTTTCATTTATAATTATTTTCAGTTTATTAATTTCTAATCATCAAAATTTATTTTCTCAAAACTGCTCCGGTACTTCCGTTGGCTTTTCCCCGATAAATGATCTTGGAAACAATTATTTCAGAAACTTTCAGGGAGGATTATATCCCGGCGGATCAAATGTCAGACCTGATTCTCATAACAGCAACGGGCTTAATATTGCTAAAAACATAAAACCACTGGATACCGCAGGAAATTATGATCCGAATAATGGAAGAATAGTTTTGCTGTCTGTCGGAATGTCAAATACCAGCCTTGAGTTTACAGAGTTTATGAATTTAGTAAGTTCAGCTACAAATATTAATCCAAAGTTAACCATCGTTAATGGTGCTCAGGGAGGAAAAGACATTAATAAAATTATAAATCCATCAGACTCATTCTGGATAGTTATCAATCAGAGATTATTACTAAAAGGTGTGACGATGAAGCAAGTACAGGTTGTCTGGTACAAAGAAGCCGAAGCAGGTCCGGCGGATACTTCCTTTCCTGGGCATCCGTTGTCGATAAAAGTAAAATTCAAAACGGTAATGAATATTCTGAAAAGCAGATTTATCAATTTGAATCTTTGTTATAACACGAGCAGAATTTATGCCGGCTATGCAACCTCTTCCTTAAGTCCCGAACCATCTGCATATTATAACGGATGGGCGGTAAAATGGATGATTGAAGATCAGATAAACGGAGATACATCTTTGAAATATTCGGATACTAATCCAAATTCACCTTGGCTTAGCTGGGGACCTTATGTGTGGGCAGATGGAATAATTCCACGGTCGGACGGATTAACATGGAATTGTCCAGTAGATTATAATCCTGACGGAACTCATCCTTCAGCAACAGGAAGAATGAAAGTTGCTACACGTCTTTTAAATTTCTTTTCAACTGATGAGACAACTAAGCCATGGTTTTTAAAAACTCTGACTTTAAATTTAACTCTTGCAATGGAAGGGTTTTATAATCCTGTTCCCGGAAATCTTACAAGCATAGATACAGTCAGAATTTATCTCAGAAATTTTAATTCCCCTTATAATATAGTTGACTCAGCAAAAGATGTAATAAATGATCTGACACTTCAGGGAGTTTATAAATTTTATAATTTAACCTCCGGATCGTATTACTATGAAGCAAAGCACAGAAACTGTATTGAAACATGGAGTAAAGCAGGTGGCGAGTATTTGAATTTCGGAGTTATCTACAGTTATGATTTCACGAATTTTGCATTCAAAGCTTATGGGAACAATCTTGTACTAAAGGGTACAAGATACTGTCTATTCAGCGGTGATCTGGATAATGACGGAGTAATAGATGCAAATGATATTTTAGATTGTTACAATGATGTTTCCGGTTTTGCAAATGGCTACTTTCCTACGGATGTGACAGGTGACAATGTGACTGATGTTTCGGATATAGTTATCATTTATAATAACGCAAATAATTTTGTTGTAAAGATAACTCCGTGATTGATTTTTTTAATTGTAAATTATATTCCTCACCTTTATCGAGGGGCGTTGCCACCTCGTTGCTATATATGGATTCCTGCTTCGATGGGCTGCACCCATCGTTAGTATATGACGCCCCTTCGGGGCTTTACTTGTCGACATACCGATAACATCTGATCTTTATCATCCCATGTTAACATCGAGGGGCGTTGCCACCTCGATGATATATATAGATTCTGCTTCGATGGGCTGCACCCATCGTTAGTATATGCTGCCCCTTCGGGGCTTTATCGAGGGGCGTTGCCGTCTCGATGATATATATGGATTCCTGCTTCGATGGGCTGCACCCATCGTTAGTATATGACGCCCCTTCGGGGCTTTATCGAGGGGCGTTGCCGCCTCGTTGATATATATAGATTCTGCTTCGATGGGCTGCACCCATCGTTAGTATATGACGCCCCTTCGGGGCTTTATCGAGGGGCGTTGCCGCCTCGTTGTTGTATCTAGATTTCTGCTTCGATGGGCTGCACCCATCGTTAGTATATGACGCCCCTTCGGGGCTTTAATCATCGACTTACCGTTAACATATTATAGTTAACGTCTCATGTTA
>JAWXBH010000048.1:0-7638 GCA_034439935.1 bacterium | reverse complement strand
CCGATGGGATTTTCAAGGATAAGCTTGTTAACCGTTGCGGGATAAATCAATGTGAATCTTGTTCCGAGCATGCCTCCCATTGAATGCGCGATGATATCAGTCTTATCAACACCCAGTGTATCAAGCAGCTTCTTCATTGTCCACGACATCAGGTGAAAGCTGTAATGAATATCAGGATAGCCCGACTTTCCCCAGCCCGCCTGATCTGGAACGACTACTCTGAAGCCGCTGTCAGAAAGTGACGTTATAACATCCTTCCAGTAATATCCGTTGAAGTTCTTGCCGTGAAGCAGCATTACTGTTCGTCCGTTGGCTGCAGCCGGCTTTACATCCATGTATGCGATTCGCACCGGAACGGATTCTATGGTTATGTCCAGATAGCTGACCGGGTATGGATATTCAACGTCAGTTGTTTCAGCGTAAGTAATGCCAAATGGATCTAACATCAGAGCTGTAAAAAGTATCAGGAATATTATTTTCATTAGTTTAATGTATTTATCGAATAGTTTAAGAACCATTTTTTTTAAAATTACGAATTACGAATTACGAATTTTAAGTTACGAGTTACAAATAGTTATCAAAAATTACCGGTTAAAATTTTTAAGTTAAAGGTCATTCAAATCAATTATCAACTATCAATTATCAACTATCAATTTAATAATTAATAATTGAATTCCTTAGTTTCGACTTCAATGAATTCTTCACTTCACTCCGCTTCGTTCGTTCAGAATGACAAAAGTATAATGTCAGCATTAGTAATTGGTAATTAGTAATTAGTAATTGGTAATTAGTAATTAGTAATTAGTAATTAATATTTGAACATTAAACATTGAATTGATACTGCCGTTGGCGAAATTTATTTTTACAACTTAAAACCAAATACAAGTGATCTACAAAAAAACAAAAATAATCTGCACTATCGGACCGGCTGTTGATACAGTTGAAAAAATATCAATGCTTATTGATGCGGGAATGGATGCCGCGCGGCTGAACTTTTCGCACGGCACTCATGATGTGCATGAGATTTATATAAAGAATGTGCGCGAAGCGGGAAAGCTTAAGAATAAAATGATTGCGATCATTCAGGATCTTCCCGGTCCGAAGATCCGTGTTGGAAATCTTGAGAATCAGAGTATTGAACTTGTTGAAAATCAGACGATCAGTATTACATCCGTCCCTGTTACCGGCACTCAGAAAGTTTTCTCAACAAATTATCCCGAACTAATCTACGATGTAAAGAAAAATGAGATGATACTTCTTGATGACGGTAAATTACGGCTTCGTGTGATTTCAGCCGAACCGTTCGATGATCGCATTGAATGTGAAATTATGACCGGAGGTATACTGAAAGAGCATAAAGGAATAAATCTTCCTCATACAAACCTTAACCTCCCGCCATTCACTGAAAAAGATATGATAGATCTTGATTTCGGGCTGAAGCATGATGTTGATTTCGTTGCGATGAGCTTTGTGAGAAAAGCCGAAGACATAAGGTTTTTAAGAGATCTGATAGAGTCAAAGGGGCACAATAAACCTATCATTGCAAAAATAGAAAGACCTGAGGCGGTTGAGAATATTGATTCGATTATTATGGAAACAGATGTTGTAATGGTGGCAAGAGGGGACATGGGAGTTGAGATCTCGACTGAGGATGTTCCGCTGATACAGAAGAAGATTATAAGGAAGTGTAATGAAGCTATTACTCCGGTCATAACCGCGACTCAGATGCTTGAGTCAATGATAGAGCATCCGGATCCCACAAGAGCAGAAGCTTCAGATGTTGCTAACGCAATACTTGACGGGACGGACTGTGTGATGCTTTCAGCGGAAACTTCAACAGGAATGTATCCGATCCTCGCGGTGACAACGATGAAGAAAATAATTCTGAAAACTGAAACGATAAAGAAGACAACCTACTTCAAGGATATTTTTATAGAAGACTCACCGGAAAATACTTTACATACAATATGCAATTCCGCCATTGAGATCGCGACAAGGGTAAACGCGAAAGCGATCATTACCGTTACCCACACCGGAAAGTCGCCATTGCTGCTGTCAAATCACAGACCTGTTGCACAGATAATCTCGGCAACTCATGATAACAATATAATCAAGAGATGTAAACTGATGTGGGGAGTGGAATCGATTCTTATTGAGCAGCATGAGAGCTATAATGAAACTTTTGAAATGGTAAAAGAAAAGATCCTCGCCAATGGGATCCTCACCAAGAATGACAGAATACTGATCATCGCCCCGATGCCCTTCTCACAAACTGAGTCCGCGAATATGATACAGGTGACGGAAATATAATTACTAATTAACAATGAACAATGATAAATGATAAATGATAAATTTTGTTAATTTCTATTATTGATAAATGTATTGAACACCAATTTCGAAATAAAACATTGCTCATTGTTCATTGATCATTGATCATTGAGCAAGCCATCTTCTTACGACAAACTTTTTCACTCCGAATTTATCCCATTCATTCGATGCTGTCCTTTCATTCATCACACTTATTAATCTTGATGAAAGATCGCTTTTATGAACACCCTCAGAAGGCGTGCTTTCTATTACTGTATTCTCGTCGAGAACAATTATGACGTGCCCGCTCCATACAATAAGATCAAGCGGCTGAAGCATTGAAATTATTTCCTGCGAAGACTTGCCTGCAATATCGAGTCCTTCACCGTATTTAATGAGTGAAGATGTATTCCTCGGAGTCGAACCATCGGTCGCCTCGTATATCAGTCCCGAGCAGTCAACACCTTTAAGACTCCATAAGCTTTTCTCACTTTCGGAAATTTCACTCTGCGGCTTGTAATACTGAACAAGCTGCTCAATACCGTCACCGTAATTTCCTCCCCACATATAACCGTATCCTTCAAGTGAATTTAATTTTTCAAGTATGAGCTTTTTATCAGGCATTACCTTAGGTCTTTCTGAAGGAAGTGAATCTAATGTCTGTACAAAACGGCTGTCAATATACAGGTCGGTCGACGTATATGGATAATCGCTTGTAGTGATCCTGTAAATGTCATGATCTCCTTTCGGAATGATCTCAAGTATTTCAAAAACAGTATTCGGGAACGCGATGAATTCCATCTCACCGATCAGCCCTCTCTTATCAAGCTTAACATTATTGTTTGCACCGCCGAATACAGATTCATAATCACTTGTATTTAAAACCGGTGTATTTAATATTGCCACTGCGTAACGCTTTTCCCCGCTTTGCGCTGTACAATATGTATAAGTCAGGAGAAAGATCAGAAATAAATATTTTCTTAAATGCATTTTCACAAATCCGTAAATTTAAGTTTTCTTTTATAAATTATTTAAATTAAATTGTCAAAAATATTGATTGCTTTCAATGGACTTTAATAATTTTCTCTTAGCTTTCATACCAATGTTCGTTGCCTTTGACGCTATCGGGACAGTCCCTATGTATATGACACTGACTCAGGGCATCAGTGATGTGGAAAAAAAGAAGCTTGTGATACAGGCAACAGTTGCAGCGCTTGTAATATGTGTACTTTTTATCTTTGTCGGCGATGCAATACTTGATTTTCTCGGTATTACTGTCAATGACTTCAGAATAGCGGGTGGTCTTATTCTCCTTATTATATCAATTACGGATCTCCTGTTTTATGCGACAAGAGTTCGTGATGTGCACGCTGAAGATATCGGAATTGTTCCGATCGGTATCCCGCTCATCGCCGGTCCTGCTGTGCTCACCACGATTCTTATAAGCAATGATACATTCGGAATTTCCACAACCGTTATATGCCTGGCTGTGAATATGCTCATTGTGTTCCTCTCATTGGCAAACGCAAAATTCATAAAGAAAGTAGTAGGGGAGAATGGCTCTAAGGCGATTGCGAAAGTTGCATCACTCTTTCTTGCAGCCATTGCAGTGATGATGATAAGAGTCGGGCTTACTAATTCAATGCAATGAACTGACTGAAAATGTTTTGCGCTTTTTATTGTACAGATACGAACTTATAGAATTGTAATTATGCTAACCTTAAACAAACGACACCATGAAAAAAACAATTGTAATGATTTTAGTTTTATTTTTTGTGAATGCAAAATGTTATTCGCAGATTGTAAATGAAATAATGTACTCGCCGGCAGAGGCTTCAAATGAATGGTTTGAGATCTTCAATACTTCCTCTTTCGCTGTTGACCTTCAGAACTGGAAATGGAAGGATGCCACTTCATCACTCCGCACAATTACCACACAGAATACCGTCATTGATACAAATTCATACCTTGTAATATGCCAGGACTCTGTCAAATTCAGAAATCAATTCACAGCATTTAACGGAAAGTTTATTCAAACAGCGTGGAGCCAGCTTAATAACTCAGGCGATAATCTGATCCTTATAAATCCTGCCGGAATAAGAGTCGACTCGATAACTTTTTCATCGTCATGGGGAGGTAACACCGGCGGATACTCTCTCGAAAAGATCAACTCATCCGGTCCGCAAAATCTTTCTTCAAACTGGGGAACATCAATTGATCCCGATAAGGCAACTCCATGCAAAAAAAATTCAATTACACCCAAGCCGTTTGATTTGCTGCTGAAGTCATTTAGGACTGAACCGTTGTTTCCTTCAACTGATGAAACGCTTACTCTGATTTCAGTAATAAAGAATCCCGGAGTGAATACAGCACAAAATTTCCAATTGAAATTATACCGTGACAGTAATCTTGACAGTGTGACTCAGCCTGCCGAGCTTATTAATTCACAAAGTACTTCATTGCTCAATAGCGGTGATTCTATTATTCATGTTTATACAATTCAGGATCCCGACACAGGTACAGTTCAGTTCATTTCAAAAATAATTTATGCCGATGACTATGACACTCTGAATAATCAGGTCATCAAACGTCTTTATGTCAGCAGTCAGTCCGGAAGCGGTGGTATGGTAATAAATGAGATCATGTATGATCCTCTCACAAATCAAAGCGAGTGGATTGAGTTTTACAATGCTTCAGCGCAGGCTATTAACATTAAGAAGTGGAAGTTCAAGGATGCGTCCGTTACTGTTACTCTTTCTGATTCCGATGTCTTTTTAAATCCGGGTGATTATCTCATACTTGCTCACGACAGTTCTGTTTATCAAAAGTTTGCTTACATAGCATCCACGCAGAATTTGAAAGTAAAAATTTTCGCTTCTGTAAGCCTCAATAATTCCGGAGAAGATCTGTCTTTAACCGATAGTATGAATAACGTTGCTGATCGTGTTGCATATTTTCCCGGCTGGCACAATTCAGAGTTGATCGAGACCAAAGGTATATCGCTTGAAAGAATCAACCCTGCGTTTACTTCAGGTGAGAAAAGTAACTGGAGCTCGTGCGCTAATACGCTGGGTGGAACACCGGGCTTGCAGAACAGTATTTTTACAAAGAGTATTAACACTAACGCAGAAATTGGAATTACGCCAAATCCTTTTTCCCCTGACGGTGACGGTCTGGAAGATTTTGCATTAATAAGGTATAAGCTCACTTCACCTTTTTCACAGATGAATATAAAGATTTACGATATAAAGGGGCGTCTTGTCAGGAACCTGGCGAATAATAATATTACAGGAAGTGAGGGGACAATTGTTTTCAACGGACTTGGAAATGATAATCAGAAGCTGAGGATCGGTATTTATATCTTGCTGATCGAAGCGATCGATGCAAGAGGAGGCAGAGTGAATAATGTGAAGGCTGCTATGGTGATCGGGGGGAAGATGTAGAACTATGTGTATCTATGTGGCTATGTGGTGGATAGGTGAAGATTTATTCTAAATTTAATAGGTATTAATAAAAAAAAATATTAAGTTTGTATAAACAGTAATTACCAATTGACCTAAAATCCCCACCCCAAGATATCCCAAAGTTTTATTGAAATTAATTATAGGAATGTTAGTCTCTAATATTGCTACGAAATCTATTCATCAAATTTTAATTTGCTTTATGATTTTTAACCTGCTCCAAAATTTTTTCTAACCTTAATAATATTATCATGAAAAAAACATTACTTGTTCTTCTGTTGTTAGTTTTTGCTTCAGGATATTCATCAGCTCAGATATCTACTTATCCTTACATAAACAGCGGAGGAAATAACATAGGATGGTTTCCTATTCAGGGACCAATACTCTGGTATCTCGGACCTGCCTTCAGTAATCCTGCAGGTGTTGCTCTTGACACAGCGTTGATCTGTAATTTTTCAAATAATGCCGCCGGGACTCAGGGTTATATTGTGTCACCGGCTTTTAATTTTACTGCATTAACCAAACCGGTTATTTATTTCTATACAGCTTACCGGTCACGAAATGATCAGAATGATTCACTTCAGTTCTTAATCTCAACTGACGGCGGCATTACTTTCATTGATGTTCCGACGCCATATAGAAAATCTTTTAACTCTACTCCTTCACTTGCGACCGGACCTTCACAAAATGCTCAGTACAATCCATCCGCGCCAAATCAGTGGAGACATGAAACAATTGATCTCACAGCTTATGCAGGACAAAACAATCTTCTCTTTGCATTCAGAGGTGTAAGCGCCTTCGGTAATGATCTTTATATTGATGATTTTATTGTCACAAATAATGATAACTATTGTCAGTCAACTGTAATTTCGCCGGGAACTGTTTCATGCTCTTATGCTTCGGTAATTTTCAACACTGTTGGTCTTGTATCTCCGCTGTTCACAAATAATGACAATCCCGCAGGAGGTGTCATTTCTTTTTCAGAACACCTGAATCAGTTTCCTGTACCTTCAGCCAATGCTACTCCTATTGCTGTCAATACTACCGCTACCACACAGGACGGTTCAATCTTTACACCAAATCTTGTCGCTCCCGATGCATGGTTTACTGTTTCATATACCGGCAATGACAGATTAGGATATGCAAACTATAACATCAGCATCAATGTTGGAACATTCATTTCTCTTTTGAACATAAATAAATTATACATTGTAAAACGTTCGGATCTGACAGGAAGATGGGTCTCACAAAATACTACTGTATCCGGAACATCGCTCATAGCTTCAGGGCTTACTACATTTTCCGACTTTGCAGTTGCTGGTGATTCTACAAACAATCCGCTCCCCGTTGAGCTGACTTCTTTTGTTTCAATTGTTGGAAATAATAATGTAGATCTGCTATGGACAACTTCTTCAGAGATTAACAATTCAGGTTTTGACATAGAAAGATCTTCATCGTACGGTCAATGGGCAAAGATCGGCTTTGTTAATGGAAACGGAACTTCCTCATCAGCAAACAATTATTCCTTCAATGACAGAGGATTAGCTGCAGGAAAATATAATTACCGGCTGAAGCAGATTGATTTCAATGGCAATTATGAATATTATGACCTTGGTAATGAAGTAATAATTGGAATTCCTGAAAAATTCGAATTGTCACAAAATTATCCAAATCCCTTTAATCCTGTCACAGTCATAGCATATAATATAACTTCAGGAAACAATGTGAACTTGAAAGTATTTGATTCAAATGGAAAAGAGATTATGACGCTGGTAAATGAAAGAAAGGAAGCAGGCAGTTATTCTGTTCAATTTGACGGAAGTAATTTTGCAAGCGGAATATATTATTACAGTATTCAGTCAGGAAATTT
>JAWXBH010000047.1:0-5738 GCA_034439935.1 bacterium | reverse complement strand
TTATCAGCGCAGATCAGAAGAAAACCCGGAAGAGGTTTACCGCAATGGTTATGAAAGAAGGAAATTAAAAACAGCCGAAGGGAGAATAGATATAGATGTTCCCCAGCTTCGCAATACAGATGAGCCCCATCGCTCAGAAGTACTTCAGCATTTGGGAAAAAGAACAGCGGAGTTAGAACGCTTAGTGACAGAGATGTATGTTCGGGGATTATCCACCAGAGATGTAGAAGACCTGTTAAGAACAGAAGACGGCAAACTGCTTCTTAACCGAAGTTCGGTAAGTGAAGTAACAAATTCATTAAATGAAGAATACGAAAAATTCATCAGCCGTGATTTGAGTAAATACGATGTGATATATTTGTTTGTTGATGGAGTTTACGAATCATTACGCCGTTTAAGCGGCAGAAAGGAAGCTATACTGTGTGCGTGGGGGATACTTGCCACCGGAGAGAAGATAATGCTTCATCTTTCATTGGGCAATAAAGAGAATTACGAAAGCCTGAGAGAATTTTTCCGTGATATGCTAAGCAGAGGACTGCGTGTACCAATGCTTGTTATATCCGATGGAGCACCTGGCTTAACAAAGGCGATTGATGACTGCTTTCCTGAAAGCAAGCGTCAAAGATGCATAGCACATAAGCTTCGGAATATAGCAAACAAACTGAACGAAGATGGACAACGTGAATTGATGCCCTTGATAAGAAATGTTTATTACAGTCTTAATGAAAAAGTTGCCAAACTATCGACAACTGAAATAATAAATGAATATTCCCAAAGCTATCCCTCGGCAATAAAATGTTTTCAGGAGGATCTTGAATGCTGCATAGCATTTATGAAATTTCCGAAGGGACATCATCAGTTTATCCGGACAACAAACCTGCTTGAAAGAACATTTGAAGAACAGAAAAGAAGAACAAAAACAATACCGAGATTTTTTGATGAGAAGAGTTGTATAAAACTTGTTTATGCTACGATGATCAGAGTGAGTGAGAAGTGGAGAAAGATAAAAATGACAGACTATGATCTTGCATTATTAAGAAACATGAGAAGTCTGTTTGGTTGGAAAGATAGTAACGATAATAAATTTATTTCTAAAAAATATGCAGCCTAACCATTTTTCGTTTTTACAGGGAAAAAATGACTTGACCTTGCTGCATCCGGAAACACACAAAGAATTATATGTAGGAGCGAAGGACAGAAAGTATCAATTATGGGAGAGAAATCCGTTGTCCGTTCCGCTGTTTACTCAAAAGATCGTCGAACAGAAAATAAATTATATTCATTTTAATCCTGTACATCCGAAATGGAAGTTGGCTGATGAGCCGCAACAATATAAGTATTCATCTGCAAAGTTTTATTATGAGGGTCAAGACTAGTTTGGGATACTAGACAATTATATTAGTGTAATTGAAGATGATTAAATTAAAGAAAGGGTTTACTAACTTTGAAGCTTTTGTTGTTGCTGACCCTAAGTTTGCAAGGATTTGTTCGGAAACTATAAGTATGTTCAGATGCAAACTTTTGGAACACAAACAACGGCAGAAAAATCTCTTTCCATTGTATTTGCTATCACAAACCTATATTATCAATTTTAGCTTTAGAAACTTTTTGATTATCGAAATACCAAATACCTCCAGCGGTTTCTCCATTGTACAATTCACTTTCAATATAGTTTTGTCTAACTACTTTCAAGCGATATGTTAATACATTCCATCCTACTCCCAAGTTCACACTATAATTTCTATATGTTGTATCCAGATTGTTTATTGTAGTACTCTTTCCACTAATTCGAACATTCCTATCGCAATAAATAAATGAGACACGAAAATATCCCGCGTTATAAGGATAAAGATTATGATTATCTTTTATCAATAAACCTACAAAATTTCCAGAACTGTCATCAAATGCAAAAGGTAACAAAAAATTTGCTCTTGCTTCATAGTTGGAAATGATAATATTTGTGTCGGATACAAAAAAAACATCAATATCATGCAACAATTCAAGTGGAGGTGTAATCAAATTGAGAAACATATAGTTACTGGAATCTACAATTGTTGAATCTAAAGTAAAGTTGTCAAAATCAAGCTGAATTATTGCTTTAATCATTTTCGCATTTGTAGGTAAATCAAAAATTTTGCCGGCAATATCAGTTACAACATTATAGTTAAAGGGATCATTTTTCATAATATCGTCTTTGCAGGAGAGGAATACTTGTAAAAATAGAAAGAACAACAGAACTGTTTTTTTAGATTTTTTTAACATCATAATGGCATTAAGTTTTGGATGGCTTGCTTATAAAAATTGGTTTGTCGATCTTAATTAAGTTGAACAAAGTATGAAAGCCAAAATACACCCCCCAAAAATAAACTAATACAAAAGTCATGAAATATTTATTTTTAATTTTAACAACGACACTCTTGTTAACTTCATGCAAAAATGATACTACTATTAATTCAAACTCAGGTGAAAAGGGATTTGATGCCTTTCCAGTCTGGTCTCCGCTAGGTGGGCAAATTATTTATGCCGGAGGTAATGAGGTGGATGGATGGTCCTTATTTTTGATAGATATTACCGGTACAAATAAGCAAAAAATAAATTCAACCAAAGATTTTCAAGTGGATTGGTCCCCCGACGGGCAATGGATTGTTTATTCATATGGAGGACATATCTATAAGAGAAAATTATCTGACACATCCACTATTAAATTGACAACTCAGGGAAACAATTTCTATCCTTCCTGGAGCAAAGATGGTCAATGGATAGCATTCGATTCGAATAATGATAGTCCAAATGGGATGAATTTTGTTTGGAAAATGAAATCAGATGGAACAAGTAAAAAACAAATATTGCATGCTCCAACTGTTGGTGAAATTAGGCAACCCAACTGGTTTCCTGACGGTATTAGAATTGCTGTTGTGCGCTACGTTTTGGGCCGATCAAACCCTGAAATTGCCATAATTGACACAGCCGGTAATTCAATTTCGATACTTACAAATGATGGTAGTTTTGATCGTTCCCCTAAAGTATCAAGCGATGGCAATTTTATTGTGTATTATAGAGATGTGAATTATGGTCAAATTTGTATTGTGGGATCTGATGGAACAAATCTTCAGCAAGTTACAACAGGAAATACCATTTATCCAAATTGGTCTCCGGATGGAAATTTGATAACCTATACAAATACGAGCCAAGGTGATGGTAGGATTTGGATTATGGAGAAAACCGGAATTCTAGCAAGAAAAATTTCATACTAATTTTTAAAAAATAAAAAAAATAATTATGAAAACACAATTAATCAAGGTGCTCTTCTTTTTACTTTTAATAGTTTTTTTTTCGGAAAACTTATACAGCCAACCAGATCGAGAATTATTAGTCTATATAAAGTCTGATTTTATTGATTTTCCAAATGAATTTGATCAAGCTTTATCAATCGAAGATACAATAATTACCTCTACACATTTATTTAATTTACTTGATAGCTTTGATGTAGAACAGATATCCAGAACTTTTCCAGAGTTTTCTGAAATTGATACCATGGAAACTGGTGATAATGGAGTAGTTTTCAGTGTAGCTCATTTTTCAAAGATTTATACATTACTTTTGCCGACTTCAGGAAAGGCTGATAGTTTATCGCTTCTTTTGCTTGACCTACCTGAAGAGATTGTATTTGTACAGAAGAATCAATTAGGGACTGAATTGGCTTCAATTGATGATCCTGATTATGATTTACAGTGGTACTTAAGAAATAATGGAGAATACGGAACGCCAGGTGCTGATATTAAGATTGAACCCGTTTGGAATAGTACAATAATTGGAACTTCGAAACCCATTGCAATTTTGGATGATGGAGTTAAGATAAACCACATTGATTTAAATAGCGGAACTCATGTAACTGGTGATGATGACTGGATATGTTCAGGGCATGGAACACAAGTAGCCGGAATAATTGGAGCACTTCATAATAATTATTATATCAGGGGAATAAATAAAACAACTCCTATAATTTCTTATGGTATTTACAATCGTCCTATCCACTGTGGGGGTTTTAATACTACAAGAATAGCGGATAAGGTTCGAGCAGCTTCCGACGCTTGCTACGTGCTAAATAGTAGTTATGTACTAAAGGATGCAAGTGGCAATTATATATGGCCACCTGTGGTAAGATTAGCCTATCAATATTCAGTAATGAAAGGACGAGTCAATGTCGCTGCAGTGGGGAATACTGGTAATACATTTGCTTGGGCTCCTTCATCGTTTAGTGGTACAATGTCAGTTGGTGCACAACAGATAACAATGATGGACATCCTTCATACTCTAGTATACCGCCACATATAGACATTTCAGCACCAGGAGGGTCCGAAACCGGAACCGGCAGAATATACACTTTGCATTCTAACGGTTATGCCACTTACGTATCAGGAACATCGTTTGCTGCCGCCAATGTTACTGGCGTAGTTTCAATTATGCAGAGTTTCAAAACTATTGAGAGAGAAGATATAGAGGGAATATTAAAAATTTCTGTTGACGACAAAGGTGCGTCAGGTTGGGATTCATTATATGGACATGGACGATTAAATGCTGAAAAAGCTATTAACTATTTAAGAGGACCATATGTATTGTCAAAGTATCCAACTCCCGGAAATACAATTTCTGGTGGAGATTTAGGAGATCCTAATTATACCTATCTTAATGCAGTTATTGTAAGTGGATCCCCAAATGATGGTGAGCGCTGGTTGAGATTAAGTGAAGTACATAAAACAATTAATTATTCGCTACCCGCAGGACACTCTCTAATTAGTGTCTGGGGTAGAGGGGCAGGAGATGCCTCCTCAGGCCCTATAACTGGGTGGGATAATGATTTTTCGGCTTATTATATAAGCCAAAGGCATTATACGCCCACGCCTTTTTGTGAGGTGGTTCCTGGTTCATTGACGAGTACTAGTTTTACACTAAGAACATATATCTATCATTTTTACAATGGGAATCCTTTTTTCGGCGGCGAGCTCATAGGAATTTATCCTTCTACTGTCTCCAATGTTACTAATTGGAAATATACTTTACTTACCAAAAATAATCGGATGAAATTTTACACTCAATCGGATTACATGGGCAATAAAACTTTAACCTTTAACCTTTAACAAAGATACTGTATTTGTTGCAGACGATGAGGTAAGTGATTTTTATGTAAGAGACAGCACTAAGATAGTTATGGCAGACAGCTCAATTCTGGAGTTGCCTGATAATTATACTTTGCATTTTGTTGGCAAGACAACTTCATTAAAACTTTCTCCACATTCTAAAATAAGACTAGGTGAAAATTCAAAGATAGTTTTCGACAGCTCAGCAAAATTGATAATGAATTACGCGACATTAACATCCAAGGATTCAACTAAATCGTGGGGTGGACTATTCTTTAAAAATACTTCGCAGGATACAATTAGTAATAGTAAGATTATAAACTCTAAGGGTGGAATTAATTTTATAGATAAGATAGGAACACATACGGTGATTAAGGATAACGAGTTTATAAACAAGACGAACGAAGACCTTGATGGAATTTATGCATATAATAGTGAAAAAATCTTAATACGAGGAAATCATTTTTATGCTCAATCTACTGGAGCATTTAATAATGCTGTGTACTTAGAATATTGTACCTCCAATGATTTGAATGTTCTTGATAATAATATTGAAGATGCAGTAAACGGAATTGTGGATATAGGATCTTGGTCTTACAT
>JAWXBH010000046.1:0-2572 GCA_034439935.1 bacterium | reverse complement strand
ATAAAAATATTTGCAAAATTCCTCTTTCCGTTGAACCAATACAAATCCTACACAACTGATCTTTTATATTGCTCGAAATATTTACAACTTGAAGTTGAGATCTAAAATTGGAACAAAATCCGTATTTTTAATATCATTACTTATACCGTCTTAAACTCCACTCCCGCATCCTTCATCTGCAGGACTAAATTTGTTTTGGCTTCGTCATTTCCATTAAAGATCTTATCAAGACAAATTACTTTTTCGGGTTTGATCTTCTTATCTTTTTTAAGGTGATTTAATAAATTAGTAACAGGCATATCGGCATCAGTGACGATTATGAGTTTTCCTGAATCAACCTCCCACCATTCGAAATTTCCGGATACTGAATCTGAATAAACTCCATTTACATATTCACCTGTTCCTTTAATGAAAATCATTTGATGTTCTAATTTAACATTGAGATCATATCCCAGTTTCAATAAAAGTTCATAAACTATATTCAATTCCTCTGCACCGCTTTTTATCGGATCTTCAAATGCATCTAATTGTTTCTCAAGATCATCTCCTGTTTCAATTACATCACTTCTCCAAAGCTTGAAGTTTGAATGCTTCAGCTTGAACACTTTAAAGCCTAAATCCAATTTTTCATTTTCTTCTTTATCTAACTTTAACTGTTCATTCTTAACATCGGATTCTAAATTCTTAATCACTCTCCTTATTCTTTCCTTACAAATATCTGCAATAGTTTTGTAGCCGGCTTTATATGCTTCAGAATCTTCTGCAGTCTTCTCGGGCAACTGAACTAAAATAAATTTTCTGTTCCCTCCATCTTCTTTGTTTAATTCTAAAACAGCATGAGCCGTTGTACCAGAACCGGCAAAAAAATCTAGGACTAAAGCATCTTTTGAAATCGAAATTTCTAACAATCTTTTTATTAATTTTTTCGGTTTAGGAGTTTCAAATATATTTTCTGGGAATAAGTCTTTTAATTCATATCTAGCTACTTTATTATCATCTGCGAAATCACGATCCCACCATGTTTGTGGGGTGATTCCATCTCTAATTTCAGTTAAAAATTTTTTTTGCATTGGTCTGGATTTCCCATCAATTCCAAACCATATTCGATTATCATCAATTAATTCTTGATATTTTTTTTCAGTAACTATCCAACTTCTACTTGGAGGTGGGTTCACAATTTTTTCAGAAGGTAATTTAATTGGATAATCAGTTTTAGAACTATATGTTCTTGCAGATAGATCACTAGCTCTCCATAGTCCTCTTGGATCATTATCGGGATTCTTAAAAGCCAATAACTGTATTTCATCTCTTTGAAATAATCCAGTTTGCCAATCCTCCATTTTTCTTGTATACCCAATTACATATTCGTGTGTAGAGGAAAGATGTTTAGCATCATTAGCAGGTCCATACTTTTTTTGCCAAACAATTTCACCTAAAAAATTCTCCTCTCCAAAAATCTCATTCATTATCATTCTCAAATTATGAACTTCATTATCATCAATCGAAACAAATATCACGCCATCATCACGAAGTAGATTTCTTGCAAGGAATAATCTCGGATACATCATCGAAAGCCAGTTGCTGTGATACTGACCATTTTCTTTACTGTTCTTTCTGAAAAATCCTTCTTTAAGCATAAAACCTTCTTCATCCTTTTCACCAATTCGTTTGAAGTATTCATCTTTTGTTTCGCTGAATTTATCAGGATAAATAAAACTATCATTACCGGTATTGTATGGTGGGTCAATGTAGATCATTTTTATTTTTCCGAAGTAGGATTTCTGAAGTACTTTCAGAACTTCCAGATTTTCACCTTCAATAAAAATGTTTTCGATGGTGTCAAAATTTACGGATTCTCCTTTATCAGGGGCAAGAGTAGCAGACGTGGTGGTTTGGAGTACTTTAAACGAGTCATTCTTTCCTGCCCAGTTCAGGACATATCTCTCTTTGTTTGTATCTACAGATTCGCCTAAAGTTTGTTTAAGCTTGTCTATGTCAATTTCATTACTTTCTGTAAATATTTCGGGAAAGATTTTTTTGAGCTCTTCAATTTTTTTCTTCCTTATATCTAATGACTTACTGTCGGTAATTACTTCTTTATTTTTTTGCATATGTGTGAAAAATATTAAATCAATACAACTAAGTAAATGTATTTTTTTGATTGTCGAATAATAACAGCCGCCCAACATTGTCATTCCCGACCGCCTGCATAACAAAATCATAAAGTCAGAAGCAGTCCTCGTGCAGGCGAGTGTCCCCTCGCATTGTCATTCCCGACCGCCTGCAAAACCCTAGCTTTGTCATTCCCGACCGCCTGCAAAACCCTAGCTTTGTCATTCCCGACCGCCTGCATAACAAAATCATAAAGTCAGAAGCAGCTTTCGTGCAGGCGAGTGTCCCCTCGCATTGTCATTCCCGACCGCCTGCAAAAACCTAGCTTTGTCATTCCCGACCGCCTGCAAAGCAAAATTACAAAGTCAGAAACACACTTCTTGCAGGCGAGTTCGGGAATCCCTGAATCGAAACCCAAACATTTCGTCCAAACAAAATTGATAATTGATAATTGATCGGT
>JAWXBH010000045.1:0-20160 GCA_034439935.1 bacterium | reverse complement strand
TTAAACGAAGCCAGAAGAAACAGAATTGAAATCAGAAATGCAGTCTAAATTACACCATAAAAATATTTGCAAAATTCCTCTTTCCGTTGAACCAATACATTCCGTTTCTCCTGACACAATTTTACTAATTTATTTCAACAGTTCTTATATCCATATAATACTTAGGCATTTCTCATGAGGTTGTCTAAATTTACCCTGTTTGTCTCTTGAGAAAATCATTCAAATATAACCTCTGTTTTGGATTCTTTTTAAATACTATTTCAACACTTTTCTCACGGGATTAACTTTATTTTCATTTCAATATAATTGAGAATAATTAATTTTACTAATATCGATATTCCCGCAAATTTTACCTTAACATCTTCTCATGAAGAATTGTCAAATTTCACTTAGGTTTATAGAATAGGGTTCACCATTTGAAAATATAAGGATTATAATTTGCAGTTTCATTCTTCAGATATTTTACGAAGTCCTTAGTTTTCTCAAAAATTAAATCGTTTAATGTCAGCTTTTTCTTATTGTAAGTGATTTCAGAATTCAGACGCAATAAAATTCTTTCTGCAAATTTTATCCTTGTTTCCTCCGAAAGATAATATTTCTCTGTTTTGATTTCAAACTTTCTGCTCAGTAAAGCGATAACTGTTCTATCCACGACCGGCGCTCTGAATTGCTCAATTAGGTCAAAAACTAAAGTCGGTTTCTGCTTCTGCTCCCTGTGAAGAAAACCAATATGAGGATTTAAACCTGCAATCATTACGGAGTTAAGAATTCTGTTGTATAAAAACCCGTAGCCATAATTCAACAGCATGTTTACAGGATCATTTGTACCTTTTGTCTGCCTACCGGGAAAATCATATCCATCGGGAATTAGCTGTCGAAAACAATTCCAATAAGAAACAGCACAGATTCCTTCAATACCGAGAAATACGTCGAGCAGGTAATTCTTCTCCTCAGCTAAATTAATATTATCGATTTTGCTTAGATTAGAGTTAATATTTTCAATCTCGGAATCAATATACTTTTTCACAGGATCAAGGTCTTCCCTGTTTTTGATAAAATACTTCAATACAGCTAATTGATTTTTCACCTTACTTTTTACAATGCTTCGTGCAACCAATTTCCCCTTATCGGAACTATTGATCTCCGTTTGAAGAATACTCACCGAAAAATACGGAGAATTATTTGATAGCAAGACACCGAATGGCTTTCCTAAAAAATCTACAAAGTTCATCGATATTTTTTTCTCACAGCAAAGCTTTATTGCGTTTGATGTTATGGATACTCCTTCGGTTGAAATTATCAGATTTTTTATCTTATCGGCATGAATTTCCTTTTTTTGATTATCATAAGATGATATTATGATTTTGTCTTTCGATATGCCGATCTTAGAACCTTTTTTTACAATCATTACATCAACTGATTTGTAATACTGCTCGATATATTTCTTTCTTTTTCTTGAAATGGACTTTTCAACAGATGCCGGTGATACAAGCTTATCCTGATAAATTCTTAATTTCCCAATGATAATGTTTTCCAAAATTAACTTTTCGTTTGACGTCCTTTCTTTTAAAAAATTGATTTCCCTGATTACCTTTTTTATAGTTCCGATTTTTCTTAAGTCTTTCCTAAGAAGTAGCTTATTAATATAATTTGAAAGTCCTTCTATCATTTTGTCTTCGAGTTCATTGAACTGATCACTGACATCAAATTTTGAAAAATAATATTTTATGCCTTTTACAGTTTCATTCATATCCTGAATATACTTATAAAAGTCTGTGCTTTCATAATTTGCGGATAGTTTCTCTTTAAGAATTTCTAATTTTTTATTATCAATTATCCTTTTCGCATTCTTGAAATGAATTCCGCAGAATGTAAATCCCTGATTTCTATGAATGATATGCAGTCTGTCTTCATTGATTCTTAATTTTAGTTTACTCTCAAGATAATCTTTACAAAATTTTATGCTGTTCGCCAGCATCTCCTGTTTCCTGTCAACGAGCAGAATGTTGTCCGCATATCTTATAAAAATAATTCTCTTAGTCAGGAGCTCTTTATCGAGATTATCGAGATAGATATTTGAAAGCAGTGGGGAGACTATACCTCCCTGAGCTATTCCCACAGGTGTATCAATAAACTGCTCCTTGTAAACTATTCCTGTTTTTACCCACATCTTCAGAAGTGTAAGTATATATTCATTATTAAAATGCTTTTTGCAATTATCAATTAAAATGTTTCTGTCTATACAGTCATAATAATTATCAATATCCAGATGAGCAAAGAAGCAAAAACCTTTTTTTAGCAATGACTGAACATTTTCTATCGCATTTAAGTGACTCTTAGACTTTCGATAAGCATAAGAAAACTTTGAAAATGTTTTATCAATCCTTTCATCATAAAAATTGAGCAGAGCTCTCTGAACTATCTTGTCACGAATTGTCATCAATGCGAGCGGTCTGAATTCACCTGACTCTTTTTTAATAAAAAATCTCAAATACGGCTCTGGAATATAAGCTCGTGTCACTACTTCATTCTGAAGTTTTACTAAGTTTTCTTTGACAGCGCCTTCGAACTGTTTGATCGAGACATTATCAATGCCTCCGGCTTTGTTCTTGCTTTTTACATTTTCCCAGGATTTAAAAAGTTGTTCGGATGAAAAAATATTATATAAGACATTTTGGTTTGTTTCCATTTTCAGATTATCACTGATTTCAATTCTCTGATTGTATATTCTACCCCGTATGATTTTTTATCCTTATAGCATCTTTTACAAACCGGGCAGTAAATTATAGAATCGCAGCCCTGATTGATCAGCTTTGATATTTTATAACTGACTTCAACCAATTGTTTATATGTAAGCTCACATTCAAAATAACTCAGCTGCATTCTTACGCCATGATTTAAAAGAATCTTTGCAATTTTCTCTCTTTTTTTGTCATTTGAAATGTCGTATGAGATGATGTACTTCATGTTCAATTAAATATTTATTTATTCTATTTTATCTCCAATCAATTATTAATTAGATCAAGAATGTCCCCGGATATAGCAGCCACATTTGTATTGTCTCTGAATAGTTTTCCCAATTGAAACTTTCTATCATCAGTTTTCCTGCAGATATTATCCATGACCGATTCGATTTCGAATAAGAGATTCAAATCACAGATCTTTATAGCTCCAAGCCATTGTTTTGCTTTTTCATCGTCACTTGAAATAATGATTGCATCAGTGCATTCATTAAATATTTTTTGATTCTTCTTATCAATCTTCCCTCCGCAATCTACAAGAATATAGTTCTTACTTTTCTTTGTATTGATGATGCTTTCAGTGATTTTATCTATGAATTCATCATCAAATGTATTCTTAAAACGAAGAATTTTCCCTAATTCAGATTGAATATCTCCAAACCAATCTCCTTCCCCGTCAGGACATGCCCTAATGATAAAATAGTCTTTCCTAAAATTAATTTCCTCTACACTGTTCAAAGACTTTCGAAGTTCTCTGAGAAAAACTGATTTCCCGCTGTTCGCCGGACCAACAAGAGCAATTACCTTATTTGAGGTTATTCTTGCTTCTTTTGTTGATTTCACTTTATCAGATTCATCTGCTCCTGTAATATACTTTAATATTTTTTCAATGCTTATCAAATCACCAATTTTGTAATCTTTGTTATCATTGCTGAAGATTACAATTCCGCCTTTTTGAGGAGCAAATGTTGCTATCCACTTAAAATCTCTCAGCATAATTACAAGAGCTGAAAAGAGAAAGACCGGTGATTTACCATTTATTATTACACCTGTGTTTTTATTCATATCATTAGGTAAATTCAAATCCTTTAAGTCAGAAGGGTCAATCAAACCATTTCCGGTGAGGCGAATGTTAAGTATTTGAAAATCCTCCTGCGTATTAATAAGACTTAGTTCTAAATTTTTTGACATTGGAAAGAGTAGTTTATTTTAAGAAATTTTTTAATTTTTCAAATGGTATTATGTCGCCTGTTTGTGGAGAGTTTTTATCATGGGATTGGACTACAATTGCCCCAATTCTCGGATCTAATGTAGCAACCCATTTACTAATGTGAAGTTTATGTACAAGAGCAGCATAGAACCAAACCGGCGCCTTACCGCTTATTAATACTCCTTTTGTGAAATCAATTTTTTCAGGAAGTTGTATTCCTTTGATGTCAGCAGGTTCGACAAGTCCGTTGCCTCCAATCTCTATCGTGAGAATCTGGAAATCTTCGGGGGTTGACTCTAAAATTAATTTTGAATTCATATATTTTTTTATTTTAAATTACTTCTTTCAAATTAAAATTGTGAATTTGGACATTCTGAACGTACACGATCCTGTACAAAGTTATGAGATGTGAAGTGAGAAATCCAGATAAAGCAAAACTGAAGCGTTTGGATTCTCCACTTCGCTCAAAGTAAAAAAGAAAAATATTTATTTGATTAACATTGTTTTCAAAATTAAATATTTTCTGCTCTTCTGATCATTATTTATTCTGCGAGGCTTTCAGTTTGTCCTGTAATACTGATTTGCTCCCGCTATCATAAGATATTAGTTTAATCGAATATTTTTCAAAATATCTTGACCAAAAGTTTTTATATGATTTGTATTTGTCTATAGTCAGGTTTGGCTGCTCGCCTGTGTAAACTATAATTTCGGAATGCTTTAATTCTGTGGAAGGAGATTTTTTAATTAACTTTTCAATATTTTTATCAATAGACAATTCCTTCTCCATATTTATTTTTCCGTCTGATTGTTCCATATCAGAAAAAAATAATATAAGATTGTTCATGTCATTATCCAGATATTGTGTTGCTGTCTGCAATGCTCCGAATATATCGGTTCCGTGAGAGTATTTTTCCCTTTCCTTTGATATGTTTGAATAATTTTCTGTAAGATTCATAATCAGACTGTCCTTTCTTAATTTCAGATTTGCTTTTTCTTTAGCCGGCTTTTCATTTAGCGGACTCATTTTAGATACATATTCTCTATCTGCGAAATTGGCTGAAAATATTTCTTTACTTCCTGTTTGTGTTCCATAGTCAATTGGTAATATCACGATTTTATCCTTTGCACCTAATGCCGGAATAATGTCTCCAAGAATAATATTTTTATAATCCTCTTTGGTAGATTCAGGAATACTTTGAGAAAAGTCAATAAAGCAGATTAAATTCAGATTCTCGGGTTTACCTTTTATAATGTCGGTTATTTCTTCCGCTTTTTTACCGCAGGAAAAAAAACTCATCGAAAGAAAAATATAAAATACTCTCTTCAGTAAGTTATGTCTCATGAATAACATAGGTTAGGATTTAACTTTATCAGAAATGTTCTTTAAGTGATTGTCAACTTCTATTATATGTATCTGTAGAGCAGCTATTCTGTAATCCCATTCGGTTAAATATTTATCATTTAGAATACCGAATTTAAATAATTGCTCGTCTGCACACTGAATTTCCTCATAGTGATTATAAGTATCTTTATCAATTACTAATCGCGAATTTTTCTTTCTATAATCGAATTCCTGAAACAGGTCATTTTGTTTTTGATCGTATTCTATTCCGAATATTTCTTTTAAGCTTAGAACAAGATGCCAGTTTATCTCCATGAGGTGATTCAATTTATTATAATGATTATTTATGATCTTCCTTGCATGCTGAATCATATTGTTTAATCTTATGATCGTATGACGCCATCTTTTATAAACTTTGTACTCATTTATAGTTTTCAGGAGCTCAACCTTCAAAGGACCGAGGTATAATGCAACCCCAATTGTGAAAGCTATGATGAGGTAATTGACCCACATCCCAAGTGTTTCAGTTTTTTCAATTTCATCCGGATTAAGACCTGTAGTATCAGTTCCATGAAGATAATAATATCTTACTATACTCGCTGCTATCATAAAGAATACGGCAACAAATAACGCGGCATAACCAATTATAAGTTTATCTTTATACTTCTTTAGATTTTTATCAGTAAACCCAAGTTCTTCCCTTCTTTCATTTACTTCACGGTTAAGAAAATGCGCCTTAAGAAAAAAATCAAACAACAGGAAAACAAGAACAGCCATAATAAGTCCAATGATCAGTTTTACAAACATACTGTCAATTGGAACAATTATCTCGGCTGTAAGATAGTAAAGAAACGTTTCACTAAGAACAAAAAGTACAAGCAGAAAAATATATAATCTTCTTTGAGATTTTATTTCCTGAATTTCATTCTCAGTGAAAATTGGAAAACTTCTGAGTTTTTCTTTCCCGAACTGATCCCGGAACTTACCTATGACATTCAGCTTATGTCTTTTTACATCAAGTTTTCTTTCTATCTCATCCAGCTTACTGAAATTCTTCATTTCGCTTTTCATTTCTTCAAGCACATCGCCTTTGATTCTCTTTGTAAGATTATCCATTTTGAAGTCAAGATTTCTTAACCTTCTCAATTTCCATCTTGCATATTTGTTAAATATCCAGAACATTAAGTAGTTTTAAGTTAAGTAAGTTTTATTATACAACAGTGGTTAGTTATGTTGCTTTTTATAGTTTCCATTTTATCTTACGCTTTCCAATTATTGCTCTTTTTTTTATTAAGTTCATATCTTAGAATACTTAGTAAAGACAGATAAGCATCCGCTGCAGAATCTGAATACTCTGGGTAATTTTTTTTAGTTATAACTCTGTACAGCCAATGAGATTCATTAAAGTCATATGAAGAAAAAATATCGATTCTAAAATAGTATATAAATTTATTACTATGAAAAGGTTTTATTCCTTCGTGTTCAGTTAAATGAAATTTGTCAATCAAATCGCCATGTGTTTTCAAAAACTTTTCAATTTTATCGATACACTCAATATAAACTTCCCTTACTTGCTGATAGGAGCTTGTAGTCACTTCATCAATTTCAATGGAGCCGGTATTGATTCCTGATTTAAAGACATGAATCTTAGAAAAATATTTCATACAATCTTATTGCTCATTTGAATAATTATTTGATTTTTTTTAAACCTTATTATTTATACATCAGTCGGTTTTGGCAGGACGCGACGAGTTCTGAAATCATTACCATTTTTTATTGTCATATAACTAATCTTATCTTCATCTATACCATGATTGAATGTTAACATTCTTCTCAACTCCCGCATTCTTTCTTCAGCCCATAAATTTTCTGCAGTGTACTTTACTGAGACATCTTTATTCAGTTGCTTCAATACATAATCCGCAAACTTATTTTTGAATTCTTTCACATTATCCGATTCAGGCAGTGAATCAGTCCATTCTGAGAATATCTCATTGTACCTCGTTTCTCTCTTTGATAAATGCAAAGAACAAGTAATCTTGATAGACCCCAATCCCAATGGTTTTCCCATCCCTATCTTGTGATTGCATCCTTCAGGTAAATCCAATGCAAACAATATTGCACCGAGTTCCTCATCGGAGAGGTTTTCGAATCGTATGCGTCCTTTGAAAATTGTATCTTTTCTTACTGGGTTAATTTTTGTATGTATATTATTATTTATTGGTACAGATTCATGTTCTTTCCAGTTATCAGCATTTTCTTTATGCCAATATAGTTTATTACCTCTAATAGCTGATAGTTTGGAATTAACAGGGTCATAATGTTTTAACTCATTTGCCTCGGCAGAATTCTGTGTTAAATAGTGCTGAAATGTTGTGGGCTTTGGTCCGGAAAGAATTTTCGGATGAGTTTCTCCAATTAATATTTCAGATTTATCCTCTTTGTCATTAAATGAGTCTTCGAAAAAGACACGCCCAGAAAATGTTTTTTCATTTCCAAATATTGCTTCAGCAAAATCATCAAGTTCCTTAAACTTTAAGAAATCAGGAATATGTTCACCTATTGTTTTTCTGTAAGGTAAGCGAAACATTCCGGTATGTCCAAATGTAGTTCTTGTCTCTCCATTTTCATCTTGCCATTGAATATAGAAACAAGGAACTCCTGTAGCTAACCTTTTTACTTTCTCTAATAGATTTACATTATCTGTTCTATTCTCATCGTTTCTATAGTCGTCAATATCTTCTTTCAATAAAGGATGTTCGATACAACCTGCCGGTGGTTTTGGAACAATCCAATTTCTATCTCTACTCATTCTACCGGGAACAACAATGTATTCAGACCCGAAATCATAAAATTCAAATTCATTTCCTCTATGACCAATTCGCGTTACTGTGTCAGCTTTTGTAATTTGAGTTGCTCTACCCGAATCCTGAATTTTATATTCATTCCCTCTTTTTATTAATAAACCACAATTCATGCTATATGACACAATTCCTCTTACGCGTGTACTCATTCCGTAGCTTCTATATACATCACCAAGTGTTCTATCAGCAAATCCTCTCATGTATAACCTCTTATCGTCAAAATTTTCAAACTTTCCGTATGATACTACTTCAACCATATTTCTAAGCAATCCTCTAATAGAACTTCCCGGGATCCTTGCCTTTCCATTTGCGGGTGAGAAGAAATCAGGATTTATGATTCTTTCATCATCATCTTTATTCTTATTATCTCTAATATACATTGACGTTAAAGTACAGATATTCAAATCTATATATCCTGTATTCCTTTTTGTGTGATATTTATCAAAAGGTACATCTGCAATTTTAAAATCTGATGTAACGACAGTTTTATTCAATGGAACAAAATTATATGGAGCTTTGGCTCTTCTTGCTTCATCTTCAATATGAGGTATTTGATCCATATAGAAATTTTCCAGAGCTGAGTTACTTTGAACTTCCGGAGTTTCATTTTCGTCTATTTCCATTCCAAAGTTCTCCTTTCCTATTTCATTTAATTGATCTTTGAAATCTTTTCTTTCTTTCTTTCCCATATTGTTATTCTCCTATACTTTTATTTTCTTTGCCAAAAGTAAACTTCACAAACCGACTATCAACATATCCGGCTTGTCCGAGTTCGTTATGATCAATGTAATTTATTGTTTTAATTTTGACTCTGTTGCTCTTATCTTTTTTATAATCATCACTGAAATTATTAATTTCAAATGGTAATTCTATTTCTGTTCCCCTGTCTTCCCTTAGCGTTATAAATCCGTCGTTAATTGTGCCTGTTGTTCCGAACAAAACCTGATTTGCTTCAACTGCATTTACCATTTCGCCTCCTTCTCCATCTACTCGCAATCTTGCTTTCCATCCTCTTTCAGTCCTCCAGAAAAAGATTTCCTTTTTATCGTTAAACATTCGCAGCTTTTGAACAAACTTCGGCTCAAATGTTTCTTCGTCTGATCTAAAAACTATTGCTCCTTTTTCAACTTTTCTAATTAATACTTTGTAGTCAAGATATACAATTACGAATCCATCATCTTTAAAGTTCTCTGAAAGAAACTTTTCTAATTCGCTGAATTCCTTAAAAAGTTGATTTCCAAAATCATTTTTGACGGATGATTTTATCTGAATTAATTTTAATCCATTCTTACTTTTTTCCATTTTCTACCTCACCGTTTAATGCTTCTACGAACTCCTGAAGCGTATCTCTGTTTGATTGCTCCTTAGGATCATTTATTAAAGTATCATTTATTTCAATCTTTAGTGCATTCCCATCATCTATACTGGCATGAACACCTTCAAGAACTCCTCTCCCCACACTCTTCTCTCCACCAATTGCCAGATCACCTGTCCATAGATCTTTTAAAACAAGAAGCATCAATCCTTTTTCATAATCTTTTGCATCTTTCAAAATAATTTTTATGTTAATTACATCTTCTTTACCGGATTTTTCTTTTCTGAATAAAGGCATAGAATCAAACAGAGCGCCTGCAATAGTCCCTCCGGTAAATCTGTCTATCTTTATTCTTGATTGAATCTCTTCTACAAATTTTCCCGGAGGAATTAAATATTCTTCAACTTTTACTCTGCTTCTAATTGCTTTAGAATCACGATCTTTATCATCTTCTACAAATCCAAACAAATCATTCAAAATTAAATTTGCTTTATCATCATCAAATTTAGTTTTCAATATTCTTTCAGCTCTTGCCCTGATTGCACCTTTTATACTTGTCCCGGGTAATACATTTTGCCCGTTTGATTTTATGTTAATCGAATCCGGTGAATTAGGATCAGAGGGATAAGATTTTACTATCAATGAAGTTTTTAAATCAAAAAAAGAATCAATCACAAATGATTTGTCTTTTATTTCAAATTTATCTGTCTCATTCATCTTACTTCCGTCAGTATTTGTTAACCAAGCCAATACATTTTTTTTATTAGAAAAATCATAATCATAAATTTGGGAATCGGAAAGTTCAACTTTTCCCAGACCATTGTTAGATTTAGCTCCTAAGCTAATTCTCCTTTCTGTAAGTAGAGACTTAATTGTTCCGAACATCCTCTTCGCAAATTCTTTTGTTACTTCATCATTATAATTTGCTGTCATACGCAGTTTAAAACTTACTCCTCTTTCAATTACTTCATAGTCATATTTACCTTTGTCTTTTGCCATCCCTTTTTTGCTGTCAATTCTTACACCGTCTCGGATAATTACTTTTGCTTGCTCTTCATCTAATGCCAGATCAGAGCATGATACAGAACTTCCTAATGATTCCTTTTTCAATGAATATCCCCAAAAGTTATTAAGCTTAGCTTTATCAATATGCGGTTCAAGATAATGTCTTAAAACTCCAATGAAAGAGGTTGCCGGTATGAAGGGATTTCCTTTTTTGTCTTTTATCACATCAATATCGCTTTCATCACTTTCACCTCCTCCGATCAATAAAGGCGAGATTAATTTTACTTTTCCTTTTAAAACTAATTTACCTGAGCTCATTTATTCTTTCCTCCTTTCATTTGTTTTCTCAAATATGAGAAAAATGTAAGATAATAATCTTTGAATAGATTCCGATTAAAATCTGTATCCGATTCCACATTATAGAGTTTCTTTACATCTTCTGATGCAATACTACTAAAAGCTGATTCAACGGTAATATTAGATGCTGTGATATTTTTATTTTTCATATATTCAAAAAAATCTGTACCGTCAAAGTTACATTTCTTAATATTGTCACTGGCGGTTTTTCTCAATCTATCAAGATTGCTTTTAAAATCTTCTATTGTTTGTCCAGTCTTAACAAATGATTCTAACCTGCCAATTAAAGAATTTGATAAAGCATCTTTTTTATTTTTAAAATAGAAATCAATTGAATCATTTATTGCTGAAGATTTTATTTGTCTTTTTATTGTTTCCTGAATTGAATATTCAACAATGTTCTTTACAATCTCTGGGACGATTTCAGGTGCATCATCATTCTTACTTTCACTTTTCAATTCTTTACCGGAACTAATTTCTCCCTGTAATCCGAATTTTATTCTGCCCAACCCTTCATTTCTTCTTTCGCCAATTCCGGATTTCTCTATTTCCTTAAGCTTTTCTATGTCCTCTCTATTTAATCCGGAGATAAAAAAACAAGAACCTGATGCAAATGCAGTTTCAGATGGCTTTTTCAACTTCCATACTGAAACATAGTTATCAATTCTGGATGTTTTTATGAAAGCTTTATCAATTTTGATTTCTCTTAATAACTTATCATATATGTATTTTTTTAAAACTGACAAATCAGTTGTTGATTGACCATTCTCATTGTATAAAATTACATCTGAAAGAAATGTCAGAGTATTAACGGTAGTTACTTCGGGATTATATTCTTCCACATTTCCCATTTCAACTTTAATTCTTCCGTATTGAGCGGTTTTTGATCTTCCTATGAATGCTTCGAATTCTTCTTTAAAAATGTCTTTGAAATCTTTAATTTTTTCCCCAATTAAATATCCTGTAAATTCCTGATCTTTGCCAATTGATTCATAATTGAAGATCATGCCTTCTTTAGAAGTATTGGTATTTTCATCTCTGGCATGATGGAAATTTAAAGATTTATCAACAGTTGCATGTTTCACAATACTATCTTCTTTCAAATTATATCCACCTAAATATTTGGTTTGTTCATATTCATCATCAAATTCCTTAAATAATAAATCACACAATACAGATTCGTCTTCCTTACTTTTTTGAATTGAGAAAGGAGTTGGTACAAGATCTTTATTATCTTTAGTCAAAAGTGCATTTGTAAATATGACATCATCAGTAAGAAAATATTTCACAAAATTATCATCATTATGTGCTGCATTGGTCAATTGTTTTGCTTTAATATACTTTGAGGCAAAAATCCCAAGCATCACTCTTCCGGGTATGTAATCGAATGTTTCGGTCATATTTCTATCTCCGGACAATTTAGAAATCAAAATTGGAGAGAGTGTGGTAACTGTATATCTTATTTTTTGCATTCTTCCTCCAGTTCTTTAAAAATACTTTCGTTTAAATCCTTGTTATCTTTATACAACTTACATTCAATTTCTCCTAATCCTCTGTTTCTCTTAGTTCCCATAGATTTTAAATTCTGACATGCAAAGACTAAAAGTTTTTCGAATTTCTGAGTATCTCCTTCACTATCAATCTCTACATTTAGCTTTCCCGTAAACACCGGGTCTTTACTCAAAACCCTGTAAGTCCTTAGCGAATGTTTTTTCGCAATACCTTTATCATCTACGGTTGTACTTTTTCTTATATTAGTAAAGTAATCCACTGTCAGATCTTTTGAAAGAAAATTTTCATATGCCGCCTGTTTTAAATAGTAATCAAGCCATTTGTAATTTGCATCATACTCATGAATATAAAAATCTGAAATCTTTATTGGACATGAATAATCTTTTCCCGGATCTCCAAACAATACTTTGTAATCAGGCAAGTCATATTTAGGAAAGGATTGACTAAACATTTTATTTATATTGCGAGCCGAATCCCTTAGCAAACCTTTAACTCTTTTAGCCGGTATGTATGGAATGCCGACATTATCAAAAATAATATCAGTATCTATTGTAGCGCCAAATCCTTCTCCTGATCCAATCAAAGTGTCTGACAGCATTTTTATTTGCATTATATACTCACACATTTTGATACCTCCGGTTTTAAAATGAATTTTGGATACAACTCTGAAAGTTCTATAATATCAAAGTATGGTGTTACTTTTTTTTCAGGATCAAAATGTGAATCCTCAAATAAATCTTCACAACCTGTAATTATGAGGGATTTATCTCTGTTTTTTAGTTCCTGATAAAATCTCTTGGTTGATTCTGAACCCATATTAAGAATTTCTCTCATTTCCTTTAATTTAGAATTTGGAAGATTATTAATTATTGTTTTGGAGTTTTCAATAAACTTTTCAAAGCTCACCTTAGATTCTTTAGTTGTAACATTATATGGTCTCATGAGAAGTGACCCTTGAGTTACTTTAAATTGTTTTTCTCTGATATTTTTTAATTCATCAGAGATTCCACCATAAGCAATATGAAAATCTAAATATGACCATTCAGTATTTTCTTTCTTGGAATCGATCCATTTCTTTCTTTGGATTTTTGCATTTCTACAAAGTTCTTCTGCAAGTTTGTATCCTCTGTAAAATGGATATTTTAATTTAGTAATTGCTATTCCGGCACAGGCAGTTAATTTATTTCCATCGGATACAATTTGTGTTTCGAAGAATTCAAGAAATTTCTGAGCGAAGTAAATTCCGAGACGACCATCACAGACAAATGTGATGTCATCTCCTCCGATTATTATCGGACGAATTGGTATTATTTTATCTTTAATATCTATCTCATCCGCTATTCTATCATAGTGCGAAATAATATGACACAACAAATTATTAAAGCTATCCTTTGTAGCTTTTTCAACACTATTAGAAAGTTTTGTTATTTCGTCTAAGGTTTTACAATTCTGAAATCTTTCTCCCATTCCATTTCCGTCTATATGAACTATCGCAATATGGCTATCCTGATTTTCACTGCTGCCTAATTTTTCAAGCTCATTTGTAAATTTGAATTCGGATTTCTCTGTTGCAGAAAGTTTTTTCGCCGATCCCATAAGTGGAAATTCATCATTCAATTTGTTTAGGGCTTTATCAACTGCTCTTTGCTTTGAAGCGGATACAGCTGAATAGTATCCGCTATCTTCATGATCATTTAACCATTCTTCCATTGATAATCCTGTATTTCTGCAATCCGCAGTGATTCCATGTGAATTAAGAATAACCTGTGAGTTAATAGAATTTTTGTTTTCCATTAATTTATAGAAAATACTTTTCTTGAATTTTCCAAACAGCTCTTTATCATTTAATTTGTCTTCATCAATAAAATCCTCATCTACGGAGATAGCTACTGCTGTAGTTAATCCAGGAGCTTCAACTAACAATTTTTCAGTCCATTCCTTCACAAAATCGACCGCCTTGTCTCTCTCTTTGAAGAAAAACAAAGCGTTCCCCCCTCCTATGAAACCATCTACATCACACTTTTTTTCGCAGGAATCAAGAGTTGATTTGTAAATATCCTGTACTAAAAATGAAGCTCCGAGATTTTCCGAAAGTTTATTACTTCCGAATACATATTGCTGTATTGAAGTTGTATCTATTAATACCCCATAAAGTTTGCTCATTTAATCACCTTTCAAAAATTTTTTTATTTTTTTTATTAGTACATCCTTCTTTAAATCTTTTTTCCCGAGGATTAATATATTTCCGGTTCCTCCTGTATCAGTTTCCAATTCCAGTTGTAATTTGTCAACGTTCTCCTCTGTTAACCGTGAAATTAAAACCGACTTTGCTTCATCACCACCAATTTGTTTTGTTCTTAGCAAAATTTCAAAACCTTTGCTCTTGCACATTCCTATTTTATCCGATGTAGTACAAGATATCCCGTATAGTTGATAGCCATTCATTAAGAGAATATCCAATTCAAAATTCAATTTGTCTGTCCATGTAGGCTTCTTAATTACCCAGTTTGCTAAGGGAGACATTTTGCTAACCTCATTGTCTTCATTTAATATTTTATAGACATACTCCTCGAGCCAGTCTCCGTCAAAGAATTTTATAGCATATTTTACTTTACTATCCTTTTCATTTGTGGTACCAACGAGATCACTCTTAAATTTTCCTTCTGAATCGAAAATCTTGAAATCTTCTTGAAAAGCATTACTAACTTCAAGCAATTTCCCTTGAATAACCATATCCGTAAACTGAGCATTGGCTTTTTTAAAAGTTGTAATTAATTGCCCGTTATCATCCTCAAAGTACAGTCTTGAGTAATCTTTATAATACTTATCCAAAATATCGCTAGATATAAAATCCTCAAATACTTTTAATGCACCGGAATAATGAGACGTCTTGTCTTCATTTATTCTCTTGAATCCATGAAGCTCAATCAAATCTTCGAAGATCATATTTACATTCTCATTTAAATTATCACAAATTACATTATCATCTCCTCCTATAAGTTTAAAATTTCTGGCTGAAAGATAAGACGTTTCAATTTCAACTGAATAATGTTTTTTAAAAACTTCACCTGCAAAAAATTCATTACTATGAATACCCATCTGTTTGGTTCCACCAGTGTAATTTAAATGAATGATACCTGATGGTACATTTTTACTTAAGAAAGTATTGATAGCATTGGTTATCGACTGCTTGTTTTCAATATTCTCAACTGGAATGTAATGAATATTGATCTTTTCGTTCAAGCCATTTTTTTTCAGGACTTTGGCAATATTTTCTGCATAATGTATTGTTGAACTCTGATGAAAAGTAGTGTTAGCAGACGAGTATATGAAACAAATATTTTCCAAAAATTTGTTTGTATCAATAAAATACTTTGCCACGACATAGTTTGGAAGAGGGTTTGTGCCTATTAAGAGAAATAAGTTTTTAAAATCACTCATTTTAATCTCCTTGCACCAAAAAACATTGGAGTAATTGTTTCACATTCAAAAATAATTTTATCCATTTATTTTATTTTTTTCTCAACAAATTTAATTAAAAGTTTTCTTTCTTCCCATACCCGCAATATTTTCGCAACCTTGCGAAATTTACAAGCAATAGTTTTACAGGCTCGCTGTATTTATCTTTTTTCGTAAAATGTATGAACTTTACTAATGGTATGTCAATTGTTTCAATAGGGACCGGGGATATTAATTCTTCTGTCGGGGGAATATAAAAAACTATTACTTACTTTTCATTACTTGCTCTGCTAAAACTTTTGAAAGTTAATCAATTAAATTCAATATTGAAAATTAATTTAGAGGACTTAGTGACAAAGGTAACAAAGTGTAACAATGCGTAACAATGGACACACATTGCTAAATCTGTGTCCATTGTTATTCTTGATTGTCACCAATCTTTTCCCTGCCTTAACAACTTATCTATTACTATTTCCCCGTCAACTTTATCTAACCTGAGTTCAATAGTTTTAATCAGCTCATCAAAGAGTTTCTTTTGTAATTTCTTATTGGTGTGTGTCGATAATTCCAAAACTATTTTTCCTATCTCATAAGCCCATTGTAATATTTCTTTATCGGATTCCGTGATTTCAGATTCACCGGAAATCATTTGTGTAACCTTTTCGCTTTTCATTCCGGCATATTCCAAGGCAGGTGTAGCAGCCAATATTTTGAGAAGACCGTTTTCAGGCAGAAAAGAAAATATTTCATTTATCTTATTTTCTTTCCCATCATTAGATGGCGGCAAAATTATCTCCGGAATCGGCTGAGTCAAATCTATATCCATATCTGCATACATATCCGTTCTCTCTTCTTCCGACATTTTCATTAAACTGTCTGCTTCAGGCATTATACGGTTTATCCATGCTGCTTCCATGTGCTTTAAAAAATTTATTTCTTCCTTTTTTGAAGAAAAGTTTTGTTTACTTTGTTCATCCAGGTATTTATACTTTTGGATAAAAACAAACTCTTCAAATTCATCCTGTATAAACTGAGTCATTTCGATTTTTTCTATATCGCCTTCTTCTAAAAGCAAGTTCTCTTTTGCCAAGTCGTGTGCAGGATCTATTTTAATTGCTTTCTTCCATAATTCTTTCGCTTTGAGTTTATTTCCCATATTACAAAACAATACAGCAAGATCGTTTAGGCAGTCAGCCCTTGCATCTCTGTACTTCTCAGGAGTTGATTTCAAGGACTTATAAAAATAGTCAATAGCATTATCATAATCTTCAAGAAATTCATAAATTTTTGCAATCTGAAATTCTATTTCATAACTATTTTTAAATTTCTTTTCGGCTTCTAAAAGTATCTCGAGTCCTTTTTCCGGTTCCCCCATTTGAGAATAAGCTATAGCAAGCGCATTCCGGAAAAACGGCTGATCGTCATACTTCTTAACAAATTCAGGGGTCTCGGAAATTAATTTTTTAAACTTTCCATGGAGCAAAAGCTTGTTTATGTAAAGAAGTTGTTTTGTTTCCTCAACATTCTCTTTCATTTGGTCAATTAGTTAAATTGATAATTGATTCGCCAAGGCGAATTGTTAATTGATATTTGTTAATTGATCTCCGCACATCCAAATCCCAGACTCCCGCTCTTTCCAAAGCCCGCCTCGTAACCTAATTTGAGTAAAGCCGGATTCCCTTTTATTTTGAAACCAAAATAAAACGCTTTAACCCTGCTTTCCTCTTTGCTGTCTTCTTTTATAGTAATAAGTTTACTCTTTATATTTCCTGTGTGCCGGAAATATTCTATTGGATTTGTGTCGGAGTTGATTTTCGTTTCACCCAAAAAACTCACATCTGTTTTGTTATCACTTTTCATTAACGCTATTAATTTTTCGGTCAGATTATTTATAAAGTATTTCTCATAATCCTCATCTTCGGGACCTAAATAAGTTTCAGAACTCTTTCCGTTATGATCCGATCTTTTCGAGATCACTATCGGCGAGATTGTACGGAATGACATCTCTTCTTTAAAAACGGGTTCAGGGATCATTTCAACCGTATTGATGATGAATGATGACTCTACATTCCTGTCAAATATTTTCAGGATCTTATTCTCAAACATCCCGATAATAAAATTCTCAATTGTTTTCTGGCTTAGCATACTAACGATCAATTCAGCTTTATCACCTTCTATCTTTAAATATTTTTTTTCATAAAGATCGACGACCTGAGATTTAGGAAGATAGAGTTTTGAAAATGTAAACATTTTGAATTTCTTGGTGCCGCTTACAAAACCTGTTTCATGCAACCACTTTGAATATTCGCTGTCGGATGTGGAGATCGTATTGTATATGAATGAAGAAAGGGCGTATTGATAGTTTATGGGTATAAGCTGATTTGCTCTTCCCTGCTTCAGAGTAAGTTTGATGCGCATTAAGAAGCTTTTTAATTTCGCATAATATTGAAAATTTCTTTGTTAAAATCCATTGTTAAAATTTTAATTCTTGCCGGTGGCAGTTTTTAACCATTAAAAGTTCAGTATCACATAAAGAATCTCACCACAAACACTTACTACCGAGTAAACTCCTCCGTTACGATTCAGGGATCAAAGCATACGTGTGGATGACGAAAACACTCACTCTCCTTGTCATTCCCGACCGCCTGCATAACAAATCATACAGTCAGAAGCAGTCCTCGTGCAGGCGAGTGTCCCCTCACCTTGTCATTCCCGACCGCCTGCATAACAAAATCATAAAGTCAGAAGCAGTCCTCGTGCAGGCGAGTTCGGGAATCTCCTCATCGCACCACAGACATTTATTTCGTCTTGTCATTCCCGACCGCCTGCAAAGTAAAATTATAAAGTCAGAAACACACTTCGTGCAGGCGAGTTCGGGAATCCCTGAATCGAAACCCAAACATTTATCTCGCACTGTCATTCCCGACCGCCTGCAATAATAAATCATCAAGACAGAATCAGTCTTCGTGCAGGCGAGTTCGGGAATCTCTGAATCGAAACCCAAACATTTATCTCGCCTTGTCATTCCCGACCGCCTGCAAAGCAAAATTATAAAGTCAGAAACACACTTCGTGCAGGCGAGTGTCCCCTCGCCTTGTCATTCCCGACCGCCTGCATAGCAAAATCATAAAGTCAGAAGCAGTCATCGTGCAGGCGAGTTCGGGAATCTCCTCATCGCACCACAGACATTTATCTCTCCTTGTCATTCCCGACCGCCTGCATAACAAATCATAAAGTCAGTAGCAATCTTCATGCAGGCGAGTCCCCAGCATTGTCATTCCCGACCGCCTGCAATAATAAATCATCAAGACAGAATCAGTCATCATGCAGGCGAGTTCGGGAATCTCTGAATCGAAGCATAAACATTTATCTCGCCTTGTCATTCCCGACCGCCTGCAAAGCAAAATTATAAAGTCAGAAACACACTTCGTGCAGGCGAGTTCGGGAATCCCTGAATCGAAACCCAAAAATTTACTCGCAAGTTAAACACTCCCGTTACGTGTAAGGCATCCTACACGAACGACAAAAATAAAGCCAGATCTATTCGCCATAATCAAACTTCAAGTTCAGCAACTCGTCAGTTCCTCCTATTTCATAATACAGATCATTCCAATCAGGATTTAATTCTTCAATTACATTTTCTTTATATCTTCTATACCACTTTTTCATAAGCTTTTCTTTCTTTATTGCAACCTTTACATCATTCGTCTGATCATACCATACAAGTTTATCAAGATTATATTCTTGAGTAAAACCTTTAATTAATCCTTGCTTGTGTTCAATAACTCTTCTGATCAGGTTACCTGTAATTCCTATATAAAGGGTCCACCTTTTTTTATTTGTCATCATATAAACATAATAGCTATTCATAGTAGTATTTAAATCACATTAAAATAATTGGAAGGTTTTGCAGAATCAATACATTGTTAGCCTTGTCATTCCCGACAATTCCCTACCGCAGTCGAGTCCCCAGCCTTGTCATTCCCGACCGCCTGCATAACAAAATCATAAAGTCAAGAACACACTTCATGCAGGCGAGTCCCCAGCATTGTCATTCCCGACCGCCTGCATAGCAAAATCATAAAGTCAGAAGCAGTCATCGTGCAGGCGAGTTCGGGAATCTTGGAATTGAAGCACAAACATTTATTTCGCCTTGTCATTCCCGACCGCCTGCATAACAACATCATACAGTCAGAAGCAGTCCTGGTGCAGGCGAGTTCGGGAATCCCTGAATTGAAGCACAAACATTTATTTCGCCTTGTCATTCCCGACCGCCTGCATAGCAACATCATAAAGTCAAGAACACACTTCGTGCAGGCGAGTTCGGGAATCCCTGAATCGAAACCCAGACATTT
>JAWXBH010000044.1:0-6321 GCA_034439935.1 bacterium | reverse complement strand
TAGCAGAAATTTAAATTTTTGTATAAAGTTTATTGAAATCATTAAGAAAAATAAATCGAACATAATCCAAATTTTGACAACTTTATTGCAATTTAATTCGATCCTCTCATCATCCAACAAAATCACAGATTCATCAAAAACTTGTTGACCTGTTACATCATTATTCTTATATCTTACAACAACTTCTATTGGAACTACAAATTTATAAATTAATTTTTGAGGTTCAACATTTTTATCCAAGAAATTTTTAAATTGAGTTTCTACTGAAATATTGTAACTATGAAAAATCTCAAAATTGCTTTTGTGCTTTAACTTAATTAAACGAAAGCAAAATGAAAAAACTTTTAAACCTCTTAGTTCTAATTTCTTTCCTAATTTTTAACGGTTGTGCAACTCTTTTTTCCGGAAACACTGATGATATTTCTCTTGAAAGCGAACCTCCTAAAGCTAAAGTTTTATTGAATGGGAGCAATATGGGAACAACACCTTTAAAAGTAAAATTAAAAAGGGAAAAGAGTATATAATAGAATTTGTGAAGGATGGTTTTGAAAATAAATCATTGAATATGACCTATTCAGTGGGAGCGGGTTGGATAATTCTCGATATTTTGTCTGGATTAATTGGTGTGATAGTGGATGCAGCAACAGGTAATTGGAATGAATTTGATATTCAACACTATAAAGCAAATTTAGAAAGTAAGTAAAAAGGGTTTTCTAATTTTACCGTTCCCGCTGAGTATCCTACACTGAAAAGAATTTCAATTCACATATACATTTTAACGCAGGGACTCAGCGGATGTCGTACGCAGGCATAAAGCCTGCGGCTACATTTTGTGTTTGAATTGGAGGACGCGAAACCAGTTTGATATTTATTTGTAGCCGCGACCTTTATGGTCGCGTGTGATCTAACAAAGCTATGTTCGTGCAAATTCTACAAGCTTTATTTAAAAAATTTAAAAGCACTCAATTTAAATCTTTAATTTGTAATCCATAATTCGTAATTTGTAATCAAACACAGAGAGATGGCAGAGTGGTTGAATGCGGCGGTCTTGAAAACCGTTGTGGGCTCGCGCTCACCGGGGGTTCGAATCCCTCTCTCTCTGCAAACCTTCTTCGAAAGAGAAGGTTTTTTTATTACTCCATGAAAGATTTCAAAGCAAAACTCATTTATAAAAAGCTGATCGGTGAAAATACCGTCGCTTTCTATTTTGATATAAAGGATTCGGGATATGAATTTGAAGCCGGGCAGTACGCATACTTCACGCTGACAAACTGCCCTTCGGAGGACATTAAAGGTAATTCACGCCCGCTTTCGATAGCAAGCTCTCCGGATAATAAGGATTATCTTATGATCGCAGCAAGAAAAAGCTCTTCTGTCTTTATTGACAATCTGTTCCTCCTTCCATACGGTTCGGAAGTCTTCATCAGCAAAGCCAAAGGTGATCTCTTCCGCGATCAGAGAAATGATCCCGCGTCGGTATTTATCGCAGGCGGTATAGGGATCACTCCCGTCAGAAGTGTCATTGAGAAATTGATACGCGATAAAAATGAAATGAAGATCTTTCTTTTTCATGCTAACAGGAAACTGACCCAGAGCGCCTTTTACAGGGAATTTATAAAATGGGAATCACTGAACGACAGCTTTAAATTTATTCCGGTCATTGATGATGATAGTAAAAAAGGTAAGGATGAAGTGAGAAAGCTTGACGGGTTAATGCTGAAAAAATATTTAAATGACTTTGCAGATAAAACTTTCTACATAGTCGGTCCGCCGGAAATGGTAGACTCGGTAAAGCAGATGCTTACCGCAACGGGCGTTGAGGAAAAGCATATCAGGATTGAAAAGTTTATCTGATCAGTTTTTGGTAAAGCTGATCATATCTCCCTCAGTGATCTTATACTTATCAGTAAACCCGGCAACAACCTCGACAACATATAGCGTAAGGTTTCCGGATGCCAGCGATGACTCCGAGAACGGTGTCGTATGCCTGAAGATCTTAACGATCTCTTTTTTTGAATTTACATAAATGATATCCAGCGACATTATTGTGTTTTTCATCCAAAATGATTCCATCTGTTCGTGCTGAAAAATGAAAAGCATTCCCCTGTTCTCATCCATAGATCTTCTGTACATCAGCCCCTGTGAGCGGTCGGGATCATTATCTGCTATCTCAACATCGATCTTTTTTATTACTGTCTTTCCGTCCTTGCTCAGAAATTCAAGCTCCCCTTCCTTCATAAACTGCGGCTCTTTAATATTCTTAAATTTTTCCGTGGGATCATAAGGCTTGATCTCAGTGATATCCGGTTTTTTTATAAATGATGTGTATGCAAAATATCCCGCAATCATCAGGATTACAACGGTGAACACATACTTCATTATTCCGGGAGAATTGTCCGCAGGTTTCTTTTTATGGTTTGTATTTGCCAAGCTCTATTTGCTTTTAAAAAAATCCTTAATGGATTCCATCAGATAATAATTTTGCTCTCTTGTACCAAGTGTAATACGGGTTTCGGTTTTAAAAGCCTCTTCGTCAAGGAACTTGATCAGAAGGTTACGCTCCTTTAAAAATTTATCAAGGTCCTTCCTTACATTATGAGGCATGTCAACGAGCATGAAATTCGCATAAGACTTGTACGGAGTAAAGCCGTCCATATTTCCGAACTCCTTATAAAAGTAATCCTTGTCTTCCTGCATCAGCTTAGTGACTCTTTGATAATATTCATTGTCATCAAGCGCAAGTATCGCAAGATCTTCCGAGATAAGATTGTATCCGAGATATCTTGTAGTATAACCTTTAAGCTCTTCAAGATTATTCCCTGCAAAGCTGAAGCCGATCCTTGATCCGGCAAGCGCAAAATATTTTGAGAAGGTCCTGCAGATTATAAGATTTGGAAATTCATCGAGATAGGGCTTAACATAGCTGTTGTCCGTCGAGCCAAAGCCCCAGTACGCCTCATCTATCATCACGATCGCGCCTCTGCACACATCAAGGAATTTTCCAAGTTCTTCTTTTGTGATCATGTTGCCGGTGGGATTATTCGGGGAAGCAATTATCACTATCCTCGGTCTTTCCCTTTCATATATCTGTATCATCTTATCGACATCATAAAGGTAAGAATCAACGCCGTCAATTTTTCCTTTGATCATCGGATACTCTACGTTAAATCCTCCGACTTCGTATGCGACCTTCTTGTAATACCACCAGGCTTCTCTTGGTATCAGAACTTTCTCGCCGCGGGAAAGATATCTGTGTATGAGCTGCTTGAGTATATCTTCACTGCCGTAGGAAACGATGATCTGACTTTCCTTGAAGCCGAAATCTTTTGCGATCCTTTCGGATAATTTTGATTTTACACCGCGGGCGAAATCCCTTGAGTACCAGGATAATTGCTCTATCCCGACAGTCTTAAGGTAATCGTAACATTTAGGCGTCGGACCGTATTGGGATTCGTTCCTGTCCAGGTATTGTATCGTTGAATATTTTTTATCAGACATAAGTATTATAGTTTTAATATATTTTATTGCTCTTCTATGTAGCTCTTTATTTTTTAGTCTGGATTATTTTAGCCATTCTGATTACATTTTTTCCACATCTTCCTGAGTTGAAATTTGACCTGACTTCACCTGCTCTTGGAATTCTTCAATGTCAATAAGAAATATAATTCCTCATATATATCTTCCACGGAAGTTTCATCATCAATATTTTCCGCTATCTTGATCAAAAATTTTTTTTATTTAGCTGCTTCCATAATTTTAAAGTTTAATAATTAACCTTTCCAAAATATCTCTCTTAAGACGAACCTTCAAGAGTCTTAGAGTCTTAGTACCTTTGTGTCTTTGTTCTTTGTTCTTTGTTCTTTGTTCTTTGTTCTTTGTTCTTTGTGTCTCTGTGGTGAAAATTTGTTTTTTCAAAAGAAGCGGAGTAATTGAAACTAAAAATTTTATTTTTTACTTTTACTCAGAAAATTTCTCACACCACTCTTGCATTCTTCCGTCATGCGCGTTATCGCATTCATTCCAACAGCGTAATCAAGTGACGCTTCAAAGCTCATCGAGGAGATATTTCCAAACATTTCCTTTGTCAGCATCATTGAGCTTAAGGGCATACTATTAAGATCCGAACATAGTTTCATAACCTTATTCTCAAGCTCTTCCTTTGTTGTCACATAATTTATAAATCCCATTCTTAAAGCTTCTTCCCCGTTTATAAATCTCGATGTGAGTAGAAGATCCTTAGCATGCGTTTCGCTTACACGTTTAAGAAGAAATATCATTACAATAGCCGGGATAAAACCGATCTTAACCTCCGTATATCCAAACTGCGCTTCGTTAGTCGCAACAATAATATCGCATGCGCTTGCGATCCCGCATCCGCCTGCGAGCGCGTAGCCGTCAACCATCGCTATGACGGGCTTACGGCAGCCATATATCTGCAGTAATAGATCTTTGAATTTCTGTGAATCCTGTTTATTCTCAAGTATGTCATACTCAGATATCTTCTGAAGGTAGTCAAGGAATAATCCGGAGCAAAAATTTCCCCCCGCTCCTGTGAGCACAATGGATCTTGTTTGGGTGTCTTCAGAATATTTTTTGAATGCATCAGTAAGCTCTCCAATCAATTCCTCATCAAGGGAATTTCTCTTCTCGGGACGGTTTAAGATTATTTTTTTTGTTTCGTTGATTTCTTCAATTAGAATTTTATTGTAGCTCATCTGAAGTTAAGCGGGATTATAGTTAATGAAATAATTTTTTTCGAAGCTGTGGATCTTCGAATCAATAAGAAAATATTCTTTGATCATCTCCTCGGTGATCACTTTTTTTGTTTCTGCAAATTCCGCCATCTCACCTTTGCTCATCAGTATTGTTTTATCCGAATATCTTAAGGCGATATTCAGATCATGTATCACCACCAGTACAGTCAGGTTTTTAGCTTTCAGCTTTTCGAGAATGTTAAATATTTCAAACTGGTAATTTACATCAAGGTATGTAAGCGGTTCGTCGATAATTAATATTTTTTCTCCTGTATCCCCTGTAATATCAAGCTGAACAAGCGCGAGCGTAATAAGGACTTTCTGTCTCTCACCGCCTGACAATTCATACAAAAATTTTCCCTTAAGATCTTCTGTCTTTGTTACCTCAAGACATTCACTCACAACCTTCTTATCTTCAGCGGAGAAAGTAAAATCCGTAAATTTTTTATGAGCATATCTCCCGAGCAAAAGAAAATCCATGACTTTCACTTCATCGCTGTAAAAGCTTGACTGCGGCAGATAAGCAACATTCCTTGCATACAGCTTCCTGTCGATATCGTGGATCTCCGTGTCTTTATATAAAATTTTACCGGTGTATCCGATCAGTATTTTTGAGATGAGCTTTACGAGAGTGGATTTGCCCGAACCGTTCTTGCCTATGATTGATATGAACTCGCCTTCATTTATTTGCAGTGAAATATTTTTTATTGCAAAAGAATTTTCGGATGACTTCTCAGTCTTATGTTTTTCATAATGAAAGCTTACATCATCCAGGCTTAATAATTTCATCAGCGGATGATCTCCATTTTATCCGCGTCAAAATACCAGACAAATTTTCCTTTGCCTTCGGTAACATCAAAATCGATCAGACATATTGAAGATTTTGAAAATTCAGGGAGATCATCCTTTCCCGAAAAGATCTTTACAAGCATTCCCATTTTTGGTTCATGTCCGACTAATGCAATGCTTGTCAGATCAGGATCGATGCTGATCAGTTCCTGAAGTGATGCAGTCGGTGATTCGTTTTTCATTTCATTGATCACCTCAACTTCATTCCTGAATCTCAGCTTGACAGCGAATATTTCCGCGGTCTGCACAGCGCGTATCAGCGGGCTTGTGAATATCCTGTCGAGCTTTTTAAATTCATCTTTGAGAATTTCCGCAACTTCAATGGTGGTGATCCTGCCTTTTGAAGTAATAAACCTGTCCTCGTCATCCATTGAGGAATCGGTTTCAAGATCTATTGCTTCGGCGTGACGTATTAAAAATATTTTCATTTAATTGAAGTAATTATTTTATCTAATTTATCGATGTAATTTATATTAGTAATCTTTTCAAGTTCAATCAACCACTTGTTAATGTATTTTTTATCAACATCGGGATCTGAGAAATATATTCTTAACATCAAAAATATCTAATTCTCTTCCGGCAAATATTTTGAAAATTATTAAATCTGCCGCACTGCAAAAATGGATCTGAGTATTTTTAAATTCTTTTATAATTGAATTTTCAATGGCATTTCTTTCGAAATCAGTAAATGAAAAAATGAAATCAATCTTTATATTAC
>JAWXBH010000043.1:0-15659 GCA_034439935.1 bacterium | reverse complement strand
TTCAAATATTTATTAAATGTTTATTCCGAACCAAAACACAACTCTTTTATACATTTTGTCTTTGTATAAAAAATCAAAATGAGTATATTTTATAAAAATTTTATTGCTGCAATAATGAATGCAGTCAGGAGGAAAATTTGAATAAGGTAAAATTTTCGGCAATTTTAATTGCTGCTTTTTTGCTTTTCGCAACAGCCAATGTATATTCGCAATCTGCTCCGTCAGTATCTGCGTCAGCTAACAAAAAGTCTTACACCGCCGGTGAATCCGGTGTATTGACACTGAATTTCAAAACCGGATCTAAGGTGAAAATCCCTAAGGATCCCGGAGTAACAATGAATTTGACGACCGGAGATATAGAAGGACAGGGATTTCAGGATTATTCAGGCGGCGAGGGCGATTACATAAATAATTCTAAAGTAAAATATAATTTCACAGTTCCTTCGGGTGCTGCAAGCGGTTCTACAATTACAATTTCAGGGTCAGTAAAATTCGGCTATTGTACAACATCTGACGGGGTTTGTAAACTTGCAACTAAGAACTTTACAGCTAAAGTAAGAGTAAAGTAATTAACATTAATGAGTGATGCATATTATTTTTTTTCCGATGTTCATCTCGGTCTTGAATCCATTGAAAAAGAAAAATTAAAAGAGTCAAAGGTAATTGAGTTTTTATCGGAAGCTTCGAAGGATGCCAAAGAAATTTTCATTGTTGGTGATCTTTTTGACTGCTGGATAGAATACAAGCAGGTTGTTCCTAAAGGATACTTCAGATTATTCACAAAGATCTCGGAGCTGACAGAACGCGGGATCAAAATTAATTACATTGCAGGCAATCATGATTTTTGGAAAGGAGATTATTTCCGCGAGCAGTTTGGAATTGAGATCTGTCATACGCATATAGAGAGGGAGATCGACGGGAAAAGATTTTTCATACATCACGGTGACGGCTTTGCGCATAATGATGGCGGATACAGGATATTAAAAAAAATCTTAAGAAGCAGGATAAGCCAGAAGCTTTATTCCTTTATACATCCCGATATCGGGATCAAAATTGCAAAAGGGACTTCCGAAACTTCCCGAAATCATACCAATACAAAGGACTATTCTGAAACAGACGGGATGAAAGAATTTGCGATGAAAAAAATTGATGAAGGATTTGATTTCGTTATAATGGGACACAGACATTCACCGCAGATGTCTGAGCTTAATAAAGGATATTACATAAATCTCGGAGACTGGATAGAACATTTTACATACGGTGTTTTTAAAGATAAGACATTTGAATTGAAAACATTTTACGATTACAAAAGAAATAAATAACCGACACAAAAGTTAAGTTGATAAACAACAATAAATATAACGACGAAGAATTAAATAAATATTTTTCCGATAAGAATTACAGACAAAAGAAGCTCAAGCGAAAAAAGTCAGAGAATAATTTTTTCAGAACATTAGTTATTTTAATTTTAATAGTAGCGGGAATTGTAGCTTCTTATCTTATTTACCTTTCACAAAGCCTCCCTTCACTTGCAGAGCTCGAAAATCCAAAGCTTGAAGAAGCGTCAAAAATATATTCTTCAGACGGTGAGCTGATCGATAAATTTTTTCTTAAGAACAGAACAAAGGTTACTCTCGACAATATTCCGAAGATTATGATACTTGCTCTCATCGCAACGGAGGACAGGAAATTTTACAGTCACTGGGGAGTTGACGTAGACAGGATTTTCAAAGCAATGTTCAAAAACATACTTCGAGGAAGTCTTACAAAAGAGGGCGCATCAACGATCACACAACAGCTCGCAAGAAATCTTTATAAGAATATCGGCAATGAAATTTCGCTTAACAGGAAATTGCGGGAAGCAATGACCGCTGTTCAGATTGAACGGACTTATACAAAGGAAGAAATACTGGCATACTATCTTAATACAGTATACTTCGGAAAAGGAGCTTATGGAGTTGAAGCTGCCGCCCAGACATATTTTGACAAGAGTGCAAAAGATCTTACATTGGATGAGAGTGCATTGCTTGTAGGAATCTTGAAATCACCGGCAAACTATGATCCTGTTGAAAAGCCGCAAGCATCATTAAAAAGAAGGAATCTTGTTCTGAACGAAATGTATGAGTCGGAATACATAACAAAAGAAAATCTTGAGGTTGCAGTCAAGGATCCGATCAAGTTAAACATACGAAAAGATTATGCCAACTTCACATCACCGGCGCCTCAATTCACCGAATATGTAAGACAGCTTCTTGAAAAGAAAGCCGAACAATACGGCTATGATCTTTACAGAGACGGATTAAAAGTTTATACTTCACTGGATACCCGTTTTCAGAAACATGCAGTGGACGCGGTTAAGGGGCAGCTTATTCCTTTTCAGCGGTCATTCAATAGTTCCTGGAACTGGAATTCAAACAAAGAGGTATTGACAGACGCTATCGATAAAAATATAAAGCAGTCGGAAGTTTATAAAAAAGCCATGACTGAAAATGAGCGGACAAAGATCTATGACAAATTTAAGAATAATAAATCGTTTGTTGATTCGGTAAAAGTGCTCACTACAACTGTTCAGGTGGGCTTTGTAGTTTTAAATCCAAAGACTGGCGAGATCAAAGCGATGGTAGGAGCAAACCCGAGTACAACATTCAAATACGGACTCAATCACGTTACTCAGATCAGAAGGCAACCCGGTTCATCATTCAAACCGTTTGTTTATGCGACCGCGATCATGAACGGGTATTCACCGGGTTATCTTATTTCAAATGATCCTATAGTTGTAAATGTCGGTGGTACGATATGGTCACCAAAAGGAGGAGGTACCGGCGGAAGTATCTCTATGAGAGAAGCTATGGCAAAATCAGTAAATGTTATAGCAGTCAGAACAGCTATGGATCTTGCACCTATGGATAAGGTTATAGATCTTGCGCACAGAATGGGAATAAATTCAGAACTGCCGAATGTACTTTCGCTGGCACTTGGAGTTGGTGAAGTTTCCCCGCTTGAGATAACTAATGCATACGGAACATTTGCCAACGAAGGGATTTGGGTTGAGCCAATGGCAATATTGAAAATTGAAGACCGTAACGGAAAAGTCATAGAGGAATTTCATCCTGAAACAAAAGAAATTATAAGTGAGGAAGTTGCTTATATAATGAGTGATATACTGGAAGGACCTATTGATTACGGAACAGCTTCCGTCATAAGACAATATTTTCACAGACCGGCTGCCGGCAAGACAGGAACGACACAAAATTTTGGAGATGCCTGGTTTGTTGGTTTTACACCGCAGTTTGTTGCAGGTGTCTGGCTTGGATTTGATGATGCAAGAATAAAATTCGGCGGCGGTTACGGACAAGGTGGTAAAGCAGCAGCACCGATCTGGGGCAAGTTTATGGGCGAGCTTTATTCGGATGACAACTTTGATTTCCCTGTTGCTTACTTTCTGATGCCTGATGGAGTTGAAGAAGCGAGTGTTTGCACAGTTACAGGACTTCGCAGCAATGGTACCTGTCCTTCGACAACTGATCTTGTAATTAAAAAATTGAACACAAAGAAATGCAACATCTATCATTATTCCGCTCCTGCCGAAACCTCAGTTGAGACCAAGGAACCGCCTGAGGGAAGCGTAGGATATTAAATTTCAAAAAATATTTATTAATTTTATAGAAAGGATATTCATTGTCAGAAAGAACTCTTTGTATCATAAAACCGGATGCCGTTAAAAAAAATGTACAAGGTAATATAATTCAGAAACTCTCGGATGCGGGCTTTAAAATATTAGGAATGAAAATGCTTAATCTTTCAGAAGCCTCAGCCGGTAAGTTTTATGAAGTTCATAAAGAAAGACCTTTTTATGGAGAGCTTGTTTCGTTTATGACCTCCGGTGCTGTAATTCCTATCGCCTTAGAGAAGAGCAATGCAGTGAAGGATTACAGAACACTTATAGGAGCGACCGATCCTGCAGAAGCCGCAGAAGGAACAATCAGAAAGTTATTCGCTGATTCAAAATCCGAGAATGCTGTTCACGGCTCCGATTCTGTAGAGAACGGTAGAATAGAAGTTGCATTCTTCTTTGCTGAGAGCGATCTCAATTAAATTAAAATAAATAATTCCCTTTTAACTAATATTTTATAAATCCCTAAAATTATGAAAAGAAAAATCAAAATTACAAATTATTTTCTCTTGCTATTTTTTATTTCTTCGGTATTTGTTGCATTCAATAATCCCGACAATAACATACCGGCAAAATCGAATAACTATTTCAAGCTTCAGGAAGATCTTACAGCAATTGATTACATTCCGAACACAGTTATTTTCAAGCTAAAAGAAGTTAACAGAAATTCTGCAAGACTTACGGAAGTTGATAATATAAAAATCACAACTGCATTAAACAGAATAAGCGCAATTGGAGTAAGCAAAATATTCCCGGATGCTTCAAAGCCTGCAATTGAATTTTCACAAACCGGAGAAAGATATTCAGACCTTTCTTTGATATATATTGTAAAATATAATTCAAATAAAAGTATTGAAGACGCTGTGAACGAAATTTATGCAACAGGAGAAGTCGAGTATGCTCAGCCAAAATATGTTCAGCACGTTTCGTTCACACCAAATGATCCTTCACTTGGTTCACAGTATTACATTAACAAGATTCAGGCGCCTGCGGGCTGGGATATTCAGCAGGGCGATACTAATGTTGTAATTGGAATTGTTGACTCGGGAACGGACTGGGATCATCCGGATCTTGCGGCAAATATTAAAAATAATTATGCCGATCCGATCAATGGACTCGATGATGACGGTGACGGATATATAGATAATTTCAGAGGATGGGATTTTGGTGGAGCAGATTATGCAAACGTAGTTACTGATAACAACCCAATGATAATGGGAAGCAACAATAATCACGGCTCACATGTAAGCGGTGATGCATCGGCTGTTACAAATAATGGAACAGGTGTGGCGGGTGTTGGATTCAAATGTAAGATCATGGGAATAAAGACTTCGGCTGATAATGATACAAGAGGAGCAGGAGGTACAGGATTAATTATAGCCGGATACGAAGGATTAAAATACGGTGCAGATCAGGGATGTAAAGTACTTAACTGCTCATGGGGCGGCGGCGGTGGCGGTCAGTTTGAACAGGATGTAGTTACATATTGTACGATTAATAAAAACGCACTTGTAGTTTGTGCGGCAGGTAATAATAACTCAAGTGCAACATTTTATCCTGCAGGATACAAATATGTTTTAAATGTAGCTTCAACAAACTCAGCTGATTCGAAATCATCATTTTCAAATTACGGTAATAACATTGACGTGTGCGCTCCGGGTTCGAGCATTTACAGTACACTCTATAATAATTCATACGCAACATTCGATGGGACATCAATGGCATCACCGATAGCTGCCGGAGTTTGCGCGATCGTAAAGTCACAATTTCCCGGATATAATGCGTTACAGGTTGGTGAAAAAGTAAGAGTGACCTGCGACAATATTGACGGTATAAATCCGACTTACGCCGGAAAGCTGGGTCGCGGCAGAGTCAATATGCAGAGAGCACTGACCATCAATTCTCCAGCTGTAAGAATAAATTCATTCGTTGTTACAGACGGAAACAATAATGTACCACAACCGAATGACACAATGAGAATAGTCGGTTCATTTGTAAATTATCTTGATGCAACAACAAATACTTCAGCTACAATAACAACAGCTTCAACGGCAGTAACTTTATTAAACGCTAATTCTTCACTTGGTGCAATATCAACTCTTGGAACAGTGAGCGGCTCACCGTTTTCAGTCAGAGTAAATTCTAATGCTCCCGCAAATTCAAAGGTTGATTTTAAAATCACTTATACCGACGGTTCCTATTCAGACTTCGAATATTTTACTGTTGTTGTAAATCCAAGTTACTTCAATATGGGTGCAAATAATATTGCAACTACATTTAACAGCAGAGGAAATTTCGGATTCAATGATTACTCAAACAATACCCAGGGAATTGGATTCAAATATAAAAACCAGAGCAACCTTTTATTTGAAGGCGGATTGATCACAGCAGTATCGGGAACAAAAGTTTCGGACTGTGTAAGAAGCGGTGATCAGGCAGTGCAAAGTATGGACTTTACAAACATCATTCCTTTTCAAATTACAGAGCCGGGAATATTGTCAACACAAGACGGCAATGCAAAGTACAATGATGACGGTGCAGGTGCAAACAAAATGGGAATTGAGATCAACTTCAGTTCGTATGAATTTACATCACTGCCTGATTCTGATTATGTTATCATTAAATACAAAATAAAAAATACCACTGCAAACAACATTACCGGATTTTACGCGGGAATTTTTGCAGACTGGGATATCGGTGCAAGCGGCGCATTGAACAAAGCTGACTGGGATGCAACAAATCAGATGGGCTACATCTGGAGAACCGATAACAATCCATCGACTTATGTAGGCATGGCGTTGCTATCAGCCAATAACGCAAATTACTGGGCAATCGATAACGAGCAGAACATAGCAGGTAATCCATGGAATATTTATGACGGTTATACTGATGTTGAAAAATATCAGTCACTTTCATCCGGAATAGGCAGACAGCAAGCCGGCGGTACAGGTACAGGCAGAGATGTTTCCAATACAGTAGGAAGCGGACCTTATACTATCCCTGCCAACAGCGAAATTACAGTTGGCTTTGCATTGATAGCCGGGGACAATCTTGCAGACCTTCAGGCAAATTGTGTCGCTGCAAAAAACAAATACTCTTCAGTACTGGGTATCGTAAATTATAATTCTCAGATCCCTGATCAGTATTCATTATCACAAAATTATCCAAACCCGTTCAATCCGTCAACGCTGATCAAGTTTAATCTTACCAGCTCAGGATACACATCATTGAAAATTTATGATATGCTCGGAAAAGAAGTGACTTCGATTGTTAATACCAATCTTCAGGCGGGTTCATACACTGCTGAATGGAATGCTTCAAACTATACGAGTGGCGTTTATTTTTACAAATTAGAAACAGAGAACTTTACAGACACAAAAAGAATGATGCTTGTAAAATAAAGCGTCAATAAACATATTTTATTTACAAGAGAAAGGTTTGAGAGATCAAACCTTTCTTTTTGTTATTAATCAAATCTGAATTGAATAACATTACTTAATAGCATATTTTTGAATCATTCCCAAAATTAAACCAAGTAAAATGAAAATAGGTGTTCCTAAAGAAATAAAAACCAATGAGAACAGGGTTGCACTTACTCCTATAGGCGCAGAAGTATTAAAAAGAAACGGACATAAGATCTTTGTTGAAACTAATGCAGGAGTTGGAAGCGGCTTTTCCGATGCAGATTATAAAAAAGCAGGAGCAACAATTTTAAAAACCCCGAAACAGATTTTTGATGCCGCGGAAATGATCATGAAAGTAAAAGAGCCGATCAAACCTGAATACAATCTGATCAAAAAAGGACAAGTGGTTTTTACTTATTTTCATTTTGCTTCATCCAAAGACCTCACACTTGCAATGATGAAAAACAAATGTATAGCAGTCGCATACGAAACCGTTCAGAAAGAAGACGGTTCGCTGCCGCTGCTTATTCCGATGAGTGAAGTTGCCGGAAGAATGGCACCTCAGGAAGGCGCAAAATATCTGGAAAAGACAATGGGCGGCAGAGGTGTTTTGCTTGGCGGAGTACCGGGAACGGAGCCCGCTGAAGTGGTAGTGCTTGGCGGAGGAATTGTCGGAACAAACGCAGCTAAGATAGCCGCAGGATTTGGAGCTAAAGTAACGATCATGGATAATAATCTTTACAGGTTAAGATATCTTGATGATGTAATGCCGAAGAATGTTACAACAATGATGAGTAATCCTTTTAATATCAGAGAAGTAATTAAGAAAGCCGATCTTGTAATAGGTGCTGTGTTGATCGCAGGTGCAAAAGCACCTAAATTAATTACAAGACCTATGCTAAAGCTTATGAAACCGGGTTCAGTTGTTGTGGATGTTTCAGTCGATCAGGGCGGATGTATTGAGACCTGTAAACCGACAACACATGAGGATCCAACTTACGTTATAGACGGTGTCGTTCATTACTGCGTGGCAAATATGCCGGGAGCTGTTCCTTTCACTTCTACTATTGCATTAACAAACGCTACTCTGCCTTACGCTGTTGAGCTTGCCAATAAGGGTTGGCACCAAGCATGTTATGAAAATGAAGAACTAAAGTTAGGTTTAAATATGATAGACGGAGAGATAGTTTATAAGGGTGTAGCCGATGCGTTTGGATATAATTATTCGGATGTGAATGAAGTGATGTAAAAAGTAGAGGTAGGATAGGATTTTAAATGTCAGGATTTGAGAGAGTCCTGACATTTTTTTTTACGAGAGGAGGACGGGTAGAACGGTTTTTAAAACCGTTCTACTCACCGCCTCCTCCGGTATCACATCGTAAAATTATTTTCATAGACTATAAACATTATTGGCACGATATTAACCAAAACTTTTCCTAATCATTTTCTACTATGAGCAATACATTTTCAATCTCAGGCAACATAGTCGACATACTCAGCAAAGTTATCTTCCCCGGCACAATCACTGTTGTAGATTCCGTTATTACCCGCATCGAAAAAAATAATAACTCTTATGAAAACTTTATTCTTCCTGGGTTTATAGATTCACATGTTCATGTGGAAAGCTCAATGCTGATACCTTCGGAATTCGCGCGTCTTGCAGTTACTCACGGAACTGTTGCCACAGTTTCCGATCCGCACGAGATCGGAAATGTTCTCGGCATTGAAGGTATCAGATACATGATCAACAATGGAAAGAAGGTCCCGTTCAAGTTTTTTTTCGGGGCTTCGCCATGTGTGCCCGCAACTTCTTTTGAAACCGCTGGTGCCGAGATCGGTGTGGAGGAGATTCGCGAACTCTTTGTAAAGGACGGTCTGCATTATCTCAGTGAAATGATGAACTATCCCGGAGTTCTGCACAGAGATCCTGTAGTAATGGAAAAAATTAAAATTGCCCGCGAACTTAATAAACCTGTTGACGGTCATGCTCCCGGATTGAGAAGTGAAGATGCTAAGAATTATATTTCCGCCGGCATTTCAACCGACCATGAATGCTTTACCCTCGAAGAAGCGCTGGATAAAATTAAATACGGAATGAGAATTCTTATACGTGAAGGTTCTGCTGCAAAAAATTATGAAGCTCTTCACACTTTGATAAAATCTCATTCGGATGTGATTATGTTCTGCAGTGACGACAAGCATCCCAATGATCTTGTTGTCGGACATATAGATCAGCTCGTTGCGAGATCCGTAGCTTATGGTTATAATGTTTTTGATGTTCTGAAATGCGCGTGCATCAATCCTGTTGTGCATTATAACCTTACCGTAGGAATGCTCCGTGAAGGGGATCCGGCAGATTTCATTATCGTTAATAATTTAGAAGAGTTCAAAGTACAGAAGACTTTTATAAACGGAAAGTTGGTTGCCGAAAATGGAGGCACGCTTATCGAAAGAGTCGATGAAGAGATCGTTAATCATTTTAACACTGCAAAAAAAGTTGTTTCCGATTTTGAACTTAGTTCTTCATCTCAAAATGTAAGGGTGATTGAAGTCCTGGATGGGCAGCTTATTTCAAATGAACTTCACCTTCCCGCAGCAATTAGTGATGGCAAACTTATTTCGAATACAGCAAATGATGTATTAAAAATTACAGTGGTCGAGCGTTATAAAAACGGTAAACCTTCAATTGGATTTATAAAAAACTTCGGTTTGAAAAAAGGCGCGATCGCTTCATGTGTCGCTCACGATTCACATAATATTATCGCTGTTGGAGTTTCCGATGAAGATATATGCAATGCGGTTAACGCTGTCATTGAGAATAAGGGTGGGATCTCAGTGTCGTCAGAAGGGAATACGGAAGTGCTGCCTCTGCCGGTTGCCGGCATTATGACAAATGAAGATGGATATATTGTTGCTGATAAATATACTGCAATTGATAAACTGGCAAAGGAACTGGGTACTGAACTGCATGCGCCTTTTATGTCCTTGTCATTCATGGCATTGCTTGTAATTCCTCATTTAAAGCTTAGTGATAAGGGCTTGTTTGACGGAAGTAAATTTGAATTTGTAGACCTGATCTTGAAATAGGTTAGATCTATTTTTTTTTCTTTGGAATGGATAAGCTATTCCAGTTTGCGCATTCCAGATGTTTCCCGATATACACTATCTGTCCTACGTGATATCCGTAATGCGTAAGCTGCCTGTTGATTGCTTCAATCACTGAGAGAGGTATGTGACGTATTGTAATTGTTTTCATCAGATCATCTTCCTTCAGAGACGTCACTGCCTCAAAGACACACTTCCATCCGTTTTCCCATTCTGCCAAAACATCATCCTTATCGGTATAAAATAATTTTTCAAATTCTTCATCTCTCTTTCTGCTTTCCTTTTCTCCGTCTGTAGTCAGAAAGTCAGTCCATCTTGAAAGCATGTTACCTTTAAGATGCCGGACAATTATGGCTATGCTGTTAGATTCCTCATCGGGTGCCCAGAAAAAATCCTCATCTTTTATTTGTGAGAAAGTTCGGTCACCGAGTGCCTTTAGTCCTTGAAATTCTCTGAGGCTGTTCTCAAGGTAATGATTGCTTATACTGGATTCGGGCATGATCTTATTTTAAATAATTTAATATTGTTAAAGTTGCAATTCTTATTCCATTAATGCTTTGAACCTTACCTGACCACCGGCTTGTCATCTCTTAGCTTAAAGCCGGTAAGAGTGGTGCCACTCGTACTAAGCAAATTTTCCGGGACGTACTCACCTTTAGGATCGGTTTCGACTTTTATCTTTGACACTTTCTCGTCCTCATCAAAATAAATAAATATCTTTTCACCTTCTATTTTATTCATCCCGTTTGCTTTATCATTTTCATAAACAAAGTAAATGCTTTCTGAATTATTCACCACATCTATTCCGTTTATTTTATCCTGAACAAATTTTATTTCAATGTCACCGCCGCTCACCTGATCAAAGCGTGTCTTAAAAAATTCATCCGCATTTTGTGAAATTACAAACGAAGCCATCGAATTTTCGATCGGAAGTTTTTTAACATAAATTGTCTGAAGCTTATTATTTGGAAACTCCGCAAAGATGGAATCACCGGTCATCTGAACATTCTGCTGCCATACTATCGGAGTCTTCGACAATGAAATTATTTCCTGTTCTTTAAAGTAAACTCCTAATCCGGATTTCGACAGGAAGTCCTTTCTTATGACCTCAGCATTTCCTTTAGCAATATAAAACTCCGACTCACCGCGATATGCTTCCATAGTATCGCTGTAAATGTGCAGCGTGTCTGAGTTTTCTTCGACCTGCATAAGTCTGGCATCGCCTTTTAGTATTGTATAATTTTTAGTTTCATAATTTTCGATGTTGTTCCCGAATACAATTGTGTTATTGTTTAAGCTGACAATTTTTACATTGCCGGAAGCATAAGATTTTTTTTCATTGGAAAAATTAGTCGCGCTGTCAGAAGTAATTATCGTTGAATCACTTTCGATACTGACATCTTCTCTGGCAAAAGTCTTACCCTGAGATTTAAAAAAATCTATGTGGTTAGCTTTAATAATAGCCGAATCTGTTGTCACTATTACATTTCCTTTAGCAAACGAATCTTCAGTGTTCCGGAAGTATGTAAGCTCCTGCGAAGTAATTCTGTATTCCGGATTTACGATTATTACATCTCCTTTGAAAACAGCCTTCGTATCATCAAAGCTGTATGTCCCGCCGTTAGCCCGTATTGTCGCGTTCGGATCCTTTAATGTTACACCGCCCTCACAAATAGCTCGCCGGTCATCACCGAAGTAAGTCGCCTTCGAGGTCAGCAATGTTAATGTATCCTGGTAAATCCTTACATTGCCTCGCAGCTCGATCCTGTTCGCGTCAAGGTATTGCGTTGCCGAATTACAAAATACCTTCACATTCCCTTGAACAAATTCAACGTTACCGTTGGCTTCCCTTACATTCTGACCGTCAATGACTTTACCTGAAAGTTCATTTGCATTCTTAAGCTCGATCTTATCCTGAGCGTTTAAGTTCGGACTCAATAAAATAATATGTATTAAAAAAAAAGTGCTGAATAAAAATATCTTCATAGTATTACTTTGCAAACGTTCCGCTGACTTTAAATATTTTATAGTTCTTTAAATTCTGATCCGATTCAAACCCGATACCCTCTATCGTTTCTGATGGTGTTTTTATTTTTACAAATTCATTCGAAGACACACGCTGGGTTTTGTTATTCCACAATAGAACCTGAGTCTTCAATTCGCTTCCCTCATTATTAACGACGGTTACACTGTCATATATCTCAATATCTTTTGTCTTATCATCTATCTTACCTCTCTTGCCGGTCAGGGTTGAAACCACTGTTGTGTCTTTATAAAAATCTACCACCGCGCCGCTGTCTATCAGTGTATAACCTTTGTTAGTATAAACGGAAATGTGTCCCGCTTTGAGAACTGCTTTTGTCATTCCGGAATCGGAAAATATTACGGTTGAATTCCAACTTTCCTGTGAAGGAATATCCTGAGTATTCTGACCAGTATTATTGGGTGTAAATTTGTCGTCACAAGATATAATGCTTATCAATAGTGTAAGGACAAGCGCCGGCAAAATTTGCTTAATCAAATTTTACAATCCCTCTTCAACCAGCCGGTGCATATGAATAATTCCGATTGGTTTTTTATTTTTATCACCTACTATGAGCTGCATGATCTTATTTTTTTCCATGAATTCCAGAGCGGCATTGGCGAGAATATCTTTGGAAATAATTTTCGGATGCGGATTCATTATGTCTTTTGCTTCAATGCTTCTCAGACCATCGAGATTTTTTTCAAGCAGCCTTCGGATATCACCATCTGTGATTATTCCGGAGACCTTGTCATTGTTGACAACGCTGGTGCAGCCGAGACGTTTTGAAGAGATCATGTAGATGACATCTTTCAGATTAGAATTATTTTTTACAATTGGGATGTCATCATTCTTTGCCATTATGTCTTCGACCCGAAGTAGTAATTTTTTACCGAGGATTCCTCCGGGATGCACCATAGCGAAATTTTCAGAAGTAAACTCTCTCTTCTGAAGCAGTGAAATTGCGACAGCATCGCCGAGCACAAGAGCTGCAGTTGTGGAAGACGTCGGTGCAAGATTGTGAGGACACGCTTCTTCCTTTACCGAAGCGTTAAGCACAATATCTGAAAGCTTTGCAAGCTCGGATCCTGTATCTCCTACAATTGAAATGATCTTTATGTTTTGCAGCTTAAAGCTTGATAATAACTGCCTGATCTCGATCGTGTCTCCGCTCTTTGAAATTATAAGCACAATATCTTCCTTCCTTAATACGCCAAGGTCGCCGTGAAGACTGTCCGCCGAATGCATGAAGATTGAATATGTTCCGGTGGAATTAAAAGTCGCAACGATCTTTTGCGCTATTATACCCGATTTGCCGATGCCTGTTACAACAACCTTACCTTTACATTTGTAGATCGCTTCTACCGCTTCCGTGAAATTTCGGATGAAGTTCTTTTCCTTAAATCTGTTCTCGAGATCTGCTATGGCTTTCTTCTCGATCCTGATCACATTCTTAGCATCACTGATGACTGATCTCTGCCCTTTTGATTTACCCATTAATACAATAATAGCATTTAAAATTTTGGTTATAATAATTAATATACAATTCTTATTAAACAACATTTTGAATGATTAAAAAAGGTGATGAGCTTACCGTTGAAATAATTGATCTGAATTCCGAAGGCAGAGGCGTTTCAAAGCCCGAAGACGGGTTCGTAATCTTTTCCACCGGTACATTGCCGGGAGATCAGGCGCTGATTAAAATTAACAGAAAAAAATCCAGCTACGCTGAAGCAAGTACTGTCGCCATAACCAGAAGATCTCCATTCAGGGTTGATCCGAGATGCAGATACTTCGGAGTTTGCGGCGGTTGTAAAATTCAGAATTATCTTTATGAAAAGCAGATAGAATTCAAAACCGGTGTCGTTAAAAATGCGCTGGAGAGAATAGGCGGCTTCAGTAATTTAAAAATACCGGAGACACTTCCGGCAGATGAAATTTTTTTCTACAGAAATAAAATGGAGTTTTCTTTTTCAGATGATAAATGGTTAGAAATACCTTCGGAGGATGAGTTAAGCAGCGAACACAAATTCGCTGTCGGACTTCATGTTCCGAAATTCCATTCAAAGATAATTGATATACATGAGTGCTTTCTGCAGTCAGAATTATCGAATAACATTTTAAATTTTACCAGGGATTTTTTTAAGCAACGCCGTATATCAATTTATTCAACCAGGACTCACAGTGGCTTTCTGAGGTTTCTAATAATTCGCCAGAGTAAGAACACCTCTGATATAATGGTCAACCTCATTACCAGTGAATATGACGAAGCATTAATTAATGAATACTCCGAAGAATTAAAGAAGCTGTTGCCGGAAACATCCACCTTCATAAACTCGATCTCTGAAAGAAAAGCGCAGGTCGCAGTAGGTGAAAAAGAAAATGTTCTTTTCGGAAGCGGGTTCATTACTGAAAAACTCATCGCTCAGACAGGAAAGGAGTATTCCTTCCGGATATCTCCGCAGTCATTTTTTCAAACAAATACACTTCAGGCGCAAAAGCTTTTCAACACGCTCGTTACTTTCGGAGAGCTGAATAAAAATGATAATGTGCTTGATCTTTATTGCGGAGCGGGCGCGATCTCAATTTTCATTTCTGCCTTTGTAAATAAAATTCTTGGAGTTGAAATTGTTGACGACGCAATTAAAGACGCTCAAAAAAATTCAAAGCTCAATAACATTACCAATGCTGATTTTATTTGCTCAGACATCAAAGACTATCTTGAAAGCAATGAGGTCAAAGGATTTAATAAGCTGATACTGGATCCTCCGAGAGCAGGTCTTCATCCGAAGATATGTGAAATACTTTCGGCAACTGAATTTGAAAAAATTGTATATGTGAGCTGTAACCCCCATACTCAGGCGCGTGACCTGCAACTGATCTGTTCTGCGGGAAAATATGAGATCGAAAGTATCCAGCCTGTCGATATGTTTCCGCATACATACCATATTGAAAACATTGTATCACTAAAAAAAACTCAACCATAAAATCTCAAATAAGTATTCATCAAACTGCTTTATAAAATTTTTGATCAATGACTAATAAATACAGATATTATTATTTAAACAAAAATGATTTCCGCAGACGATTTTTCAAAATGACTCTGCTTGCAATGGGAATGTTTGCTTTTTCCCTTTTGACGGGAGTGCTTGGATACCATTTAATAGTTAATCTCAGTTGGGTTGACGCTTTTCTGAATGCATCTATGATTCTCGGCGGGATGGGAGTTATCGCCGAGCTTGATACAAATCCTGAAAAAATATTTGCTGCCTGTTACGCTTTATTCAGCGGAGTTGCCTTTCTTTCAAGCATGGCGGTTTTCATGGCTCCTATACTGCACAGGGTGCTTCATCGTTTCCATCTCGATTCGGAAAACAGGGAGTATAGCGATGTTATCTGAGTATTCCATAAATTATTACTAAAGTCTCAACAAAATATCTTACTTAACTTATTT
>JAWXBH010000042.1:0-2560 GCA_034439935.1 bacterium | reverse complement strand
TTTTAGAGATCTTGATGAACTCTATTTATCGAATGAACATCTTTGGAAAGAGAACCCTGCTCAATATGTTCAATTGATAGATGGCATACTTTACGACCTCAGACTAATGAAACGATACGAGGAAATGGAATTCTATTTTCATCGATTGAAGGGAATAAAAAGTGAATCTGAAGGATTGACCGTTGTTCTTAGATACAATATTCTTGATCATCAACTGCAAGCATTGTGCGATCAGAAAAGAACGAAAGAAGCGCTTTCGCTGATTGAGGAAAGTCAACCTTCCTTAAGTAAAGAAATTACTCAACTCAATTTGCAAACCAGAACTCAACTACAATTTTCTATAGTTCGAATCTTCTTCCTGGCCAAGGACTATCGAAAAGCTCTTAAACAAATTATCGTTATTTTGAATTTGTCTGAAGCATCACTTCAAGCCCGACTGTACGTTTCGTGTCGAATTTTATATCTACAAATCAACGCTTCGCTTGGCAATTACGATCACTTGCTATATGCAATTCGATCGATCGAGCGAAAGTTGAGATCTGCTCGCAAAATGTTCGGAGCGGAGAAATTGGTGATCTCTTTTTTGAAGCGTTGGATAAATATGAAGCCAGTAACAGACCTTAAAGAACAGTTGGAAATTCTAAAAGGAAACCCATTCGAAAATCAGTTGGTGAAAGAACTTTTTATTGAAGAGTGGATTGAGGAAGTGACTAAAGCTCCAACTCACAACAAGTCTTATCATCCGACTAATATCTAACTATGAATTTATTTTCAGGCACTGCTGTGAGATTTTCCCTTCCCTTGCGAATAATTGGTCAAAAGAACGATTAGGTAATCCATTCAATATAAAACGGTTCTCATAGAATGAGCACAACGATTGAAAAGGAAAGATTTTCAACCATCATCGAACAGAACAAGGGTATTATCTATAAGGTAGCTAATTCCTATTGTAAGGATCGAGACGACCGCAAGGACTTGGTGCAGGAGATTATCATTCAATTATGGAGGTCATTCAGTCGGTACGATGATCAATATAAATTATCAACCTGGATGTACCGGATTGCGCTGAATGTTTCCATCTCGTTTTATAGAAAAGAAAGGCGAAGGAAGGATTCGGATTTCCCGATCAACGAAAGTATTGTAGAAATTGCCGAGGAGCATTCATCGGATGAACTGGAAACGAATATCAATTTACTACAACAGTTCATCAACGAATTGAAAGAATTGGATAGGGCGTTGATGCTCCTTTATTTGGAAGAGAGGAGCCAGAAGGAAATAGCCGAAATACTTGGGCTTACGGAGGCAAACGTTTCTACCAAAGTAGGGCGAATCAAAGAAAAACTCAAACAACGATTTTCATTAACCAACGAATAGTATGAACGAACAAGAATTAAAAAGCATTTGGCAATCGTACGATAAGAAGATTGATAATATCTTAGAAATCAACAAGCAACAGTTGAATGCTATCCAAACTGAAAAGGCGGAATCAAAAATTCAATCTTTTATAAAAAGTCACGTTGCAGTAATGGGAACCGGAATTGTATGGGTGCTGTTTTTGGGTTTTCTGCTGTATCATGCGCACGTCAATATCTTTTTTACGGTGTCGCTTAGCGCAATTATTCTCTTCAACGTATTTGCTGTGCTTCTTTACCTCCGGCATATTATTACTTTAAGCCAGGTAAATATTGCTGAAAGCATCACGGCTGCACAAACAAAACTTTCGCAAGTGCGAATATCCTACACTCACGCGGGTAGGGTGTTGCTTTTGCAAGCTCCCTTTTATTGCACGTGGTGGTACACAGAAGACTTGGTTCGGAATGGCGGCCCATTATTTTGGATAGTTAACCTCGCGGTGCTGGCATTCTTTATAGTGCTGTCCATTTATTTGTTTACTAAGTTATCCCACCAGAATAAATCAAATAATTGGGTAAAGCGGGTAGATAAGTCGTTAGGTGCCGAAAAGTTGGAACAGGCTTCTGCTTTTCTTAAGGAAATTGACGAGTTCAAAAAGGAAAAATTAAGCTGAAAACAATCGCTTTAAGTAATTTATCGAAGAAAAACATATATTTATTGTTTATCAATGTATATTTATCATATTTGCATCATCAATTTAAATTTTAACAATGATGCCAAAACAAAACAACTTCGTATTTAAAGCCCTGCACGTTGTCGCATGGGTAATTTTTGTCGGCTTGTGCATAGAAGCTGGCGGACTGATTGTGAATTTTATTTTCAGTGTGTTCAAACCAGAATTTGTAAGTAATCTGTATCAAAAACTGGATTTAAGCGACATGTATCAGCATGACAAATGGGCTTTTTTTGGTATGTATAGTTTTGTAATCTTCATCTCAGTTTTAAAGGCATTACTTTTCTATATTCTCATCCTGCTGCTTTACAAAATAGATTTGTCAAAACCATTTAACAACTTTGTTACTAATAAAATTTTACAAATCAGCTATTATACTTTTTCGATTGGAATTTTAAGTCACATAGCAAGGCAAACAGCTAAAAATTTATCTCATCACGGTTATGAAATAGATAAACTAAATCAGTTTTGGGC
>JAWXBH010000041.1:0-19907 GCA_034439935.1 bacterium | reverse complement strand
TATCAATTCAGCGTTTTTTATATATCTCAAAGCTTCGTTTTCAAAAAAATTGGTGTACTTAAAATTAGAATACGGCAGAGCATCCTTGAACAAGGAGCTTGGCAATAGTATCGGTTACGGTGGAATTGGTTTGGGAGCTAATATTTTTAATATTGGTAAACTGGATAAAGTTTTTTTGGAATTTGGGTTTGGAATATTTTCAAAGAAAAATGAGATCCTGGAAGGAGGACCCAAAGTTTCTTTAACTTATGTTCATAATGTAAGTAAATTGATTAATATTTTTATAAGTGCAAAATTAGCTGTCATTTCAAAACCCCGCGAAGATGTTTATTATCATAATCCATTAATAACAGCAGGTATACAGTTTTTTTAATGAAGTTTTATAGTGGCGTCAGGTCCTGACACATTTCCTCTACTCGATTGCATTTCCTAAATGTTAATTTATATTTATGTCGAACTAATAAAGATAAGTTAATTCTTATCAAAACAAAATTAGCTTGACCCGACCGTTGTCTATAGACAAATTTTCTAAAAGTCGGGTCCGAAACAGAATAATTGTTTGATTTTATGATCCATAATTATTATGTTAGTTCAGTTCCTTAAAATAGAAATAAGAATTCCAACTTACTTAATTTTATTTTTATGTTCGAAACCTTTATTAAGATGTTCAAATAATTTTAATTGTTTTAGATAATTAGAAAGGAGGTGAAATGATCTGAAATGATCGAATACATTTCTTAGTACCCGTAAAGACTTAATTTTTTGAAAAACTAACTTATCAAAAGGAGACCAGTATGAAAACACTTAAAAAATTGCTCTTTGTTTTTGTGTTAGTGAATTTTTTTGCATTCAAAGCTGATGACAAAAAAGCCACTGATAATTCAAATGCTGTTAGAACACAAATCGAATTCAATCAAAACAGAATTTCTACTTTTATCCAAAATTCAGGAACATTCAATCAAAATATTTCAATAAGTAATAGTCCGGGATTTCAATGGACCGCAGGCAGCAATAGATTTGCAATTTTCACAACAGGTTTAACATTAGCTGCGAACATAAATAATGTTTTAACAATGGCAGCTGCATCTTATACAGGCGAATGGTCACCCGGTTATGTTCTGAATCAGAGTTATGTTACAAACGCTTCTTTCAAGCTGTACAAGGTCAAACGTGGAGACAATCAGAATAATAATCCCGACTGGGCTAACTGGGGCTTGATGGTACCATATGGCGCTCCTTACAACGATGTCAATAATAACAATATCTACGAACCCGCAATAGACACACCCGGCGTCAAAGGTGCTGATCAATCAATATTTTTATGCATGACTGATGCGGATCCATTATCTCATAATCAAGGTGAAGGATTTGGAGGTGGAACTCCACCGATGTTCGCAGAAGCTCACATGACCGCCTGGTGTTACAACAATTCCCAATATCAGGATATGCAATTTATTAAATGGGAAGTAATTAATAAAAATATTGCACCTTGGACCAAAACATATTTCAGCATTGTAGCCGATCCTGACTTGGGTGATGCAGCGGATGATTATATCGGATGTGACACAAACAGGAATATTGGTTATTGTTACAATGCTGATACTATAGATGGTAATGGAACTCCTCCTTCTTATGGGAATAATCCTCCTGTTGTCGGAATATCTTTTTTAAGTTGCGCTGCAAACTTCGCAGATATGACTTCATTTTCTTATTATACTAATTCGGTTTTGGGTGACCTGGTTTGTGAAACTGATCCATCTACTCCCGGGGAAGCTTATCGTAATATGATGGGAAGAAAAAAAGATAATACACCGTTCATTAATCCGCAGACTAATCAGCAAACTAAATATTGTTATCCGGGAAATCCGGTAACGCGTCAAGGATGGACAGAATATGCAGGGAGAATTGGTAACTGCAATGGAGCCGTTACCGGAACACTTACAGCTCCTGCCCCCCCGGGTGATCGAAGATTTGTTATGAGCTACGGTTCAGATAATCTTAGTGTAGCTCCGAACGACACTCAAAAAATATTAATTGCTCAGTATATAGCGCGGGGTTCTAATTTTTCTAACTCAATGACATCGTTATTTCAAATGACCGCGAAAGCCAATGAACTATGTCAGAATGGATTCATTGTAGGTATAAGTCCGACCTCAACTATCGTTCCTGAAAAATTCGGATTATATCAGAATTATCCTAATCCATTCAATCCGGTTACAAAAATAAAATTTGATATTGCAAACTCCAACACAGGACAGGAAGTCAAACTCATGGTCTATAATACAGTTGGAAAAGAAGTGGCAACTTTGGTCAATGAAAAACTATATCCCGGTAGTTATGAAGTTACATTCAATGGGAATGATCTGCCGAGTGGTGTTTATTTTTATACATTAAATGCCGGCAGCATAAAGCAGACAAAGAGAATGGCACTGATAAAATAATGCTGTAATAATTAAACAATGTGATTCTTAAGGGATCAATATTTTTTAAAAAAAAGCACGGGGCAATTTTCCCTTTTCAAATTGGCGCAGATGGCGGTTTTGGAATTCCTGTTAGTGGGAAAGAATTTCATTTTTCTTATAGTGGCAGTCAAACTAAAGACAATATGAAACAACCCCTCCATTTCAGAGAGTGTCTCAGAACTATCATTTTACCTCTAAGTCTCCAAGACTCTAAGAAAATTATTCAAAATTTTTTCACTTTGTACCTTCGAGGTTTTTCTTGCTCTGTTCATTACGGAGCGAGAGAAACATCAGACCGCTACTACGCCTGCCGCGGGTTCTTTTAAGAATGATAAATGATTACCTCAATTGAATAGTTTAAGACTATTTAAATGTTCATAAAAATGTTTTGGACAGCACTGTTTTTTTTAATACTAAAATTTAAAAGATAAAATATTTTAAAAGAGATCAGGAATGCCAGTGATGCTTAAGATGCTTATTATCTTTTTCATGAAGTGTGATAGCAAGTATACCGCCAATGATCACAAGAGCAATTCCAAGTAATGACAGCAAGCCCGGTACATTTTTGAAAATCAGCCAGTCGAAAATTCCGGTAAATACAACCACAGCATAATTAAACGGTGCAAGCTTGATCGCTTCGACTAAACCGTAGCTATACTGGATCAGGAAAAGGTAACTTATAAAACATATCCCGGTCAGGATCCCGTAGATCCAGATTTCGAGAGGTGGATTTGTCCAGTTCATGATCGCAAATGGTAAGCTTAGCATGGTCGCGATTGCAGAATAATAGAATAATACTGTAATGAAACTTTCAGTCTTTGTAAGAATTTTAAGTGAAACATAAGCGATAGCAAGAAATATTCCTGCAGCTATTCCATACATATCACCTTCACTGAGGAGGTCACCCGGTTTAGGTCTGAGAATTAAGATTATTCCGATGAAACCGGTAACTATCCCGTACCAGATCTTTTCGTCGATCTTTGTTTTTAACCATAGTAGTGTGATTATCGGAATGAACAGCGGAGCAGTGTTATTAAGAAGTGAAGCATTTACCAAAGGAATTTTTGTGATCGCGGCTACCCCACATCCAAAAGCCAGTATTCCTGTTATGCCTCTTATGATGTGATACTTTAATACTGAAGTTTTTAGATCCCGGAATTTATTTTTCGCCGCTAAAATTAAAATGATAACAAGGCATGTCAGATACTGCATTAACACTATCCATTGAATACTTGCTCCTCCATTGCCTTCGAGCTTTACGAAAACTGCTATCATTGACAGAAACGCGAAGCCTGCCAGAGTGGCTATTACAGCTTTCATCATTGAACCAGCCGCCATATAAATTAAACAAATTTATACATAAGCACGCTGTCAATGTATGAGCCGTCCCTGAGCTTCATATCTTTTGGACATCTGCCTTCTTCAACAAATCCTGATTTTTTATACAACGCCTGTGCTCTGTCATTTGTTGAAAAAACCGCGAGAGTAATCTTTTCTATTGATGGATTTTTTTCAGCCCAGCCGGTCATTGCATCAAGAAGCATGTTTCCGATCCCTTCTTCACGGTAATCTTTCAATACAAACATTGAAAACATTCCGCTGTGTGAAGTTCGTCTGAAATATCCGTTTCGGAATTCAATATAGCCTACAACTTTCTTTGCTGTTTCCGCCACTATGTAAACATGATTAGGACTATGTAGATAATTTTCTATTTCTTTGCCAAAGCTTTCTTCATTATAGCTTGCTTCATCCTGTTCGCGCATCATATAAAGCTCTTCTGCAATTACAGAAACATTGATGTTGATAATGTTTTTCGAATCACCGGCTCTGGCTCTGCGGATCAGTACTTCTTTACCTTTTTTTGATTTTAAAATTTTGCTTTCAATGTTTCCCAATTCAATCTAGTTTGCTTCTATAAATGCAATTATCTGTGTGATGCTTTCTTTGCTGAAGTTTTGAATTAACAGATCCGCTTTGGATAAATTCTGAAAATTTGTATCATTATTCTTAAAACCTATGCACTTCATCCCCGCGTTGAGTGCGGCTTTCATTCCGTTCACAGAATCCTCAATGACAAAACATTTTTCCGGAGCTGCATTAAACTGCTTCGCAGCATTCAGAAAAATATCCGGAGCCGGTTTACCTTTCTCGACATCCTCACCGCTTACAATGTAATCAAAATATTTATCAAGCTTCAGCTTGCTCACAACAAGATTTATGTTTTCTTTCGGAGATGATGATGCAACACTGATATTGAAATTTTTTCCCTTAAGCGATTCAAGCAGATCCGTTATTCCTTTTATCGGGCCTGCAATGATATCCGAATTCAGTATCTCGTACATCCTGTTTTTTTCGAGCTTCACAAGTTCATTTACTTCCCTTGACAGGTTAAAATCTTCTTTCAGCATTGTCCACATATTGAATGATGACATGCCGACCAGCTCATGGTAATTTGCTTCATTCATCTTTATCCCAAGCTCGCCGAAGAGCTTCTTGTTCATTTCCATGTAAGCCGGCTCTGAATCAATCAGAACGCCGTCCATATCAAATACTATAACTTTATCATTCATCTGTCAGAAATTTTTATTAAGTATGGCGAATCTCAGGTGATCTTCCCATTTGCCGTTTATCCTGCAGTAATCTTTTGAAAATCCTTCCTTTGTAAAATTTAATTTTTCCAGTATTCTTACGGAGGCAGTATTTGAAGGCATAACATTGGCTTCGAGACGGTGCAGCTTAATATCGTTAAAGCTTAATTCAATTATTTTTTGTATCGCTTCTGTTGCTATGCCTTTCCCGTTTTCTTTTTCATCAATGCTATATCCGAGAAATGCGCTTTGCAGCACTCCGCGGATTATATGTGATGCCGAAACATTCCCTATGATCTTTAACGGATCGTCTTTTTTAAAAATGAAATATCTGAACTCAGAGCTTTTATCGCTTGATTCCTTATTCTCCTTAATTCGATCAAGCTGAAAATTTAACGTACAAAAATCATCCGGCATTTCTGCAATGTATGGCTTAAGGAATTTCTTATTGCGGTCATAATAATCCAGACGCACCGGAGCATCGGACTCATCCAGTAATCTCAGAATCAGTCTTTCCGACTCTGTCATTTCAGTCATAAAACTTAGGTTTGCCTTTCGTTAGCTATTTCCACTGCAACCTGTTTACCTTTGATCGTATTCTTATTCATCGCCTTTACCACTTTTTCAGCAAGCTTTGTTGGAATTTCAACGAAACTGTATTTATCAAATATGGCTATCTCTCCAATGGATCTTCCCGGAATACCCGATTCACCTGCGATCGCGCCCACTATGTCTTTTGGCTCGACTCTCTGATTCTTCCCGATGTTAATGAAAAGTCTTGACATGTCTTCATTCCTCTTAAAATCACCCTTACCCTTGCTGCCTCTGTCTTTGCCTCTGTCTGAATCTCTTCTCTTATCCTTACCACGCTTACCGTCTCTGCCGCTTCCGCCGCCGCTGTAATCACTATCACTCTTCACATAATTCTCGTCGATCTTATCACCTTCCATTGTGCTTCCGATCACCATTTTTAAAAGACCTCCGGCAACATCAAGCGATGTATATTCTTCTCCGATCAGTCTCTCCACTATCTTTGTATATTTTTCCAGATTCTCTTCTTTATCAATTGTTTCCTTTATCTGTTCGATCAAACTATTTGTTCTTACTTCTTCAACATCTTTAATGGACGGAATCGGGATCGATATGATCTTGGTTTTTGTATATCTTTCAATTTCCTTGATAGCTCTGAATTCACGACCGACAACAAATGTAAATGCCTGACCTTTTCTTCCGGCTCTGGCTGTCCTTCCGATCCTGTGTACATAATATTCATCATCCTGCGGCATATCATAATTAAACACTGCATCAATGTCATCAACGTCAATTCCTCTGGCAGCAACGTCTGTCGCTACAAGTATTTCAAGCTTGCCTGTTCTGAATTTTCCCATCACCCTGTCTCTCATCTGCTGCTTCAGATCACCGTGAAGTCCGTCGGCGGAATATCCTCTCGCCTGAAGATGTGATACAAGATCATCCACACCTCTTTTTGTATTTGAAAAAACCAGTGACAGTTTCGGATTGTAAATATCAATTAGTCGTGTAAGTACCTCAAGCTTCATTCCGGGCTTCAGCTCAATATAATACTGGTTTACATTCGGAGCTGTGATCTCCTTGTGAACCACCTTTATATGCTCAGGGTTAGTTAAATATTTTCTTGAAAGATCTAATATCTGCTTGGGCATTGTTGCAGAGAACATCACTGTCTGCCTTTCATCCGGTACCTGCTTCAATATCAATTCAATGTCTTCTCTGAATCCCATGTCAAGCATTTCATCAGCTTCATCCAAAACTACCATTTTCACTTCACCGAGCTTCAGTGTTCCCCTGTTAATATGATCGATCACTCTTCCCGGGGTACCGATAACGATCTGAACTCCCGATTGGATCGATCTTATCTGACGGTCTATTGACTGCCCGCCATATATAGGAACGATCTTTACATTCTTTTTATATTTAAGTAATTCTCCAAGCTCTTCTGATACCTGAATTGCAAGCTCCCTTGTAGGACACAGCACTATCGCCTGCACTTTCTTCAGATGTGAATCAATGCCTTCGATAATCGGAATACCGAAAGACGCTGTCTTACCTGTCCCTGTCTGCGCCTGTCCGATGACATCCCTTCCCTGAAGTATTATCGGTATTGCCTGCGATTGTATCGGTGTTGCTTCTTCAAAGCCCATGTCGGTCACTGCACGCTGAACTTCTTTTGATAAATTTAATTCGTCGAACTTTAATGTATTCATTATTTTTTTTTAATTAACTCGTTGTTTTTATTTCCTGATGGTAATTTTTTTTCTTTGTTAATTTTAAAGCAGATTGCTTGCAAGCTCTGCCAGCTCCGATCTTTCACCTTTCAGCAGATTTACGTGAGCATAAAGCTTCTGACCTTTGAAATGTTCGATCAGATACGAAAGTCCGTTTGATTGAGAATCAAGATACGGATGATCGATCTGATATATATCACCGGTGAAAACCAATTTTGCTCCTTCACCGGCGCGTGTTATAATTGTTTTAATTTCGTGCGGTGTTAAATTCTGCGCTTCATCAACTATAAAAAATATTCTCTGCAGACTTCTTCCGCGTATGTAGCTCAGCGGCTCTATGACAAGCTTGTCGTCCTTTATCATCTGAGTTATCTGCTGATGCTGCTTATCGGTTTCACCGAATTGATCCTGAATTACTTTTATGTTATCCCATAGCGGTTGCATATAAGGAGCGAGCTTATCATTAATATCACCGGGAAGATACCCGATATCTTTATTACTCAGCGGCACTACAGGTCTTGCAATGTATATCTGCCTGTAATTTTTTCTTACATTAAGAGCCGATGCAATAGCAAGCAGTGTCTTGCCTGTTCCTGCCTTGCCTGTCATCGATACCAATGGTATGTCAAGGTTTGTCAGCGCGTCTACTGCAAATGTCTGCTCTGCATTCCTTGACTTGATCCCATAAATATCGTTCTTGTCAACCCTTCGTAAAATTTCTTTCAGCGGATCAAAATGAGCGAGCACCGAACGGTGTGAATTTCTTAAAATAAAAAACTTATTCGGCAGCAGCCTGTCCTTAAGGATTTTTTCCACTTCCTTTAGAGGCACTTCATAAGGCGGCTGATAAAGCTTTACAAGTATCTCATCATCAAAATCTTCTATGATCTCTTTTCCGCTGTATAATTCTTCAACATTGCTGATCCGGTCAGTGGTGTAATCTTCCGCATAAATGCCCAGTGCCTTTGCTTTCATCCGTAAATTCACATCCTTGGTTACAAGAACGACGGAACGTTTCTTATCCTTTTTCTGAACTTCCAGTGCAGTGCTAAGTATCCTGTGATCTGGCGTGTCATCTCTAAAAATATCTCTTATCTCATCACTAAGCCCTCTTGAGATCTCTATCCTTACTTTGCCACGTCCTTTTCCGAGAGAAACACCGCCATTGAAAAGCGCAGTTCCTGTCATAGTATCCAATGTCCTTGCAAATTCCCGCGCGTTCAGATTAAGCACCTGACTGCCCCGCTTGAATTGATCCAGCTCTTCTATTACTGTTAACGGTATTGTTATGTCATTATCTTTGAATTGGAAAATGCAGGTCGAATCGTGAAGTATTACATTGGTATCAAGAATAAAAATCTTAGTAGATTTTTTCCCCATTAAAATTTTTTTTAATTAAAATTGGTAATTGAGGTGAGTTTTAATATAAATTTTCTTGACTGCATTTAAAATGCAACGCCATTACCTAATAATATTTAAATGTCCAGTGCGGGAAGCTGCATAAATGGTAACTTTTAATTGAATCGAATCCGTTACAAATAAACTCTATTATTAAATTAATTTAACATTATGCTGAAGACATCGGTATTGGAATTATTGCGCACATTCTCTGCAGATGAATTAAGAAAATTTTCGGATTTTGTTGCTTCGCCTTACTTCAATAAGAAAACTCCTGTTGAGAACTTCTGGAAAATCCTGAAAAAGTATTCCCCTGCCTTTGATAATGAAAAGCTCAACCGCGAAATTTTCTGGAATGAATTGTTTCCGGAAAAGAATTTTAATTATGGTGTAATGAAAAATCTGATCTATGAGCTGACGCAGCTAACGGAAAAATTTATGAGTGTTGAAGAAATGCTTAAGTCGGATTATGAGACGGACATTATGTTTTTGAATAATCTCAGTTATAGAAATCTTGAAAAGCTTTTACTCACCAAATATTATGCAATAGAAAAAAAAATCGATAAGGAATATTACGGTCCCGATAAATACGATAAGCTCGCGGAGATCAAGTGGCTGGTGTGTTCCAGTGTAAACGATTCTGAAAAATCACTGGGTCCTATGGTTCAAGAAATTACCGACTACACCATTTACTCTTTCCTGATCGAGCTCTTTAAGTTGTATAACAATAGTTCAGTACTCGATCTTAACAGAAAAGAGCTTGACCCTAATGTGCTTTTCGAAAGCTTTCTAAAGAATTTTAACATCTCCTCCTTCATGGAATCTCTTGAAAATTATTCCCCTTCGGATTACAAGATCGTAAGCCTTTATTATGATATGTATAATTCTCTATCAAATCCGATGAGCTCTGAACTGTATTATAAATTCAAGAACAATGTAATCGAAAATGAATTCTCTTTTTCTTACCTGGAAAGAACAAATTTTATTTCATGCCTTTATACCGCGTTGTCTTATAATAAAGTGATCCTCGATAAAAGCGCAGTGCTCCATGATCTCAATAAGCTTATGCACGAGCGGAACATTCATCTTATGGGTGATAAGTATATGGATATCCGTGATTACACTCTTAGTGTAAGGATCGCTGCAATGTGCATGGACGTTGAATTTTTAGAGATGTTCGTAAATACTTATACAAAATATATTCCTGCAACAAGCAGAACAAATATGGAAATTTACGCCAATGCATATCTGTATTTTTCCAAAGGGGAGTTCGGAAAAGCGCTGGAGCTTACCAACAAAATTAACTTCGAGATTCTGACCTTCAAATTTGAGATCAAAAACCTCCAGGTAATGCTATTGTATGAGCTTAAGGAGTTCGACTCTCTTATGTATGCACTTGACACTTTTAAGCATTATGCTTCCAACAACCGTTTCGTATCTGAAAGCGCCGCTGCGAATATTTTAAAATTCACGGGCTATGTTAATAATATTTATAAGCTGAGCTTAAATCCTGATAAGATAAAAATCGAATTACTTATCAATAAAATATCTTCCGAAAGTCTTGTTACAAAAAACTGGCTACTTAATAAATTGAAGGAATTGCATGGCAATGTCTGATAGCCACAGTTTAGAATCCCAGCTCTATTCCTGCACTGAATTTATTGCTGACATCGCCTGATATCCTGTCATTACCGCTTCCAAAGCTTTTAGCCCCGTCAATGAAGGTCTCGGCATACTTTGCCGAAATTTCAAAAAATGTAAACGGCTTATACTTCAATACAGCATACCATCTTTTACCTTTGCCATACAATGCTATATTAGACATTACCCCTTTGATATCATTCTCAAATTGATAAAGTCTGCTGTCATAATCCTCCGTATTAAAAAAAATAAATCTCGTGTCAAATGAAAATCCTTTAAATGGAATGATCCTTATGTCGGAATAGAACAGGTATCCCTTATTGTCGCCGCCGTAATTCTTGTAATCCACCATCACATATTCAAATCTGCTTCTTACTCTGAACCTTTCTGTGATCTGATATATTAATCCAAGCCGGACATTCATCTGATTTCTGTTATCGATCTTTCTGTACTCACGGTTAAGCTCATCCACTACTGTTCTTGTGTCTTCCTTATTTTCATTCTTGTACTTCAGATTCAGTATCAGTCCTTTGACCGCGCGCCATTCAATGCCCGTAAGAAAATCATTTCCGGTTGTCGGGACAGGATCGAAATAAGTTCTGTATGGAAATTCAAACTGATCATAGTAGCTGTTGACAGTCACTCCTTTCACCGGACGCAAAGTCACTCCCGCGTAAAACCCTTTCTCGTTATATGTATCACCGCCCCTTTCACCAAAACCGAATGAATGCACCGGTGAAAAATCCTTCGGATAATTTCTGTATGAAAAAATAAAGTCCGCGAATTTTAAAAATGTAAGTTGAATTGAATTGATGCTCGCTACCGAGCCGGATTGTGACCTCGCGTATTCACCGAAAAGATTAATGTTCTTAATTATATAATCGTAGTCAACCGAGATCATATTTGCTGCCGAACCTGAGAATTTATACAACTGCTTCAACGAATCCGGAATGATACTCTTTGAAAATTTTCCTGTCCAGTAAGTAGAGCCGATCCGGAAGCTTCCATTCTCATATACTATCCTTCCACCAAATAATTTTTCCTTCACCGAATTCTTCCGCCTGATCTCAGTACTTGTCCTGTGATACCCGTCTTCATAAAAAGAAGAAACTCCTCCGCTAAGTGTATCTATCACCGCATTGTAAAAATTATCGGAGTAAAAAATATTAAGATTAAATTTACTCAGATCTATCCGTAAGGCGCCGCCGCGAAAAAAACCTGTTTCACCTGAGGAACTGTATCCGTCTATTCCTTTACCTTTTCTCTTAACCGGGTTGACCGCATCAATACCTTTTGAAAAAGAGCTTCCGCCCGACATCGCAAGCCCCTGTCCGAAATTCAAAGTGTAATCTCCGATCACAAATTTATTAATGAATTTAAGATCACGCATTTCTATAAATGCGGAAGCAAAGTCTGAAAGATTTTTCTCACCCGGATCCTTTTCAAATGTTACATTTGCTTCAAGCTTATAGTCAGTACCCGAATACTTCATGTTCAACCGGCTGTAAATTTTTGCGCGGGTTCCTTCATATTTTTTATTGATAAAGCCTTCCTTCTGCTGAAGATCCTGTAAGAATTTTGAATTAAGCTTTAGCTTAAATTTCGATGGCAATTTCAGATGTCTTGAGGAAACACGGTCACCGGTCTCATCAACAAGAATGTCCCGCCGGCTCTGCCGCACTATTAGGTAAAATTTTATTTTCCCATAAAGCTCCTCTGTCATGCCTTCGACTTTCAACAACTGCCTTTTGGAAGTGAAAATTTTTATTTCACTTTTATATTCGATGATCTTTTTGGAAATGATGGAATTCAGGAATGGTATCGTTTCAAGTTGTTCAGGAGTGATCTTGTTGAGCTCGTACGGATTGCGTTTCAGATTCTCCAGAAAGTCGAGCAGTCCGGAGTCTTCATTTTCGGAATCATTATCACCGAGAAGTATTTCTTCGTTGAAATTTTTTCGCTGGTCGGTAGTGTCTGCGGGGATTTTATTGCTGTCTGCCTGTGAAAGGACAGTCGAAATGCCTGTCAGCATAATCGCAAGTATCAAAACATACGTTGTCATAATAATTAATCATAAATTCAAAAATAAGCACCGGACAAAAATACAATTTTCAATTACAAATTATCAATGAATAATAATTATCATTTGTAATAAATAATTTATAATTGAAAGCATCGATTATTAAAAAAGTTTTATTTCTTCGACTCCAAGAACTTCCCTCGTTGTAACTCTCTGGGCGAAAACTACGATCGCGGTTTCTCTCTGATTGATCACAGAACCAATGCTGAAATTGTGTGAGAAGTTTACTGTCTGATTTTGGTTGACAGTGAATGTCTGACCGTCAGGCGGAGTAATGAGATCACGCATTGTATTTTCAAAATGTGTTTCACCGTTCGGTGCAGCATAAAGAATTCCGTTTTCAATGATGACCACATGATAAACAAGATCGCTGTAAGCCGAACCTGTAAACTGATTGACGGCAATATTTACTGTTCCTGTTCTTGCTGTTGTGTCGTACGTTTTAGTCAGTGCAACACCAAAGCTTCTTGCTTCTCCAAGCTTTTCATTTAACTTATTAGTCCAGATTGCAGTGGCAAAATTTCCCATGTATGTTCCGATAAGAAATGTACGGGGATTAACTATCGCCGAATTGGGATAATAAGCCATTCGCGCGTTGTTGTCGGTAGTATTATATAAATAGAACGGATCACCTGCAAAAAGTGTCGTGTGATATCTGATAATGATAACGTTAGTATCATTGTTTGTAACTCCCGCAAGTTCGTGAACGGCGTCGAGATACTGGTTCGCATCCACGCAGGGAATACAGCTTGTATTTGTAAAAAGCTCAACAAGAACTTTATTTGTCGGCACAACAACCGGAGGTGTTGTTATGGTTGTGATCGGGTTGTCATTACTTTCGCAGGAAGAGAATATCACTCCACAAAGTAAAGCTAAGTATATAAGAAAATTCTTTTTCATATTCTGTTTAATAAAATTTTTTGTAAATAATAATTTTCAAGCTTGTTAAAAATAAATCAGAACTGTGTCTGCACTGTTGCCCTAAATCCCGAGAACGGCTTTACGAATCTGCAGATGCCGTTTGCACATCTTAACCCGCCTCTTTCAGATCCAAAGCCGACTGTGATCGTATTAGACTGATTCAGTTTATAATTCACTTCGCCGAGAAACCAGGATTTCTTCCCGGTGGGCTCTTCATCATCGTCAGTAAACTCACAGTTGAATGTGAAGTTTAAATTTGGTGATCTTGATAATGTAAGTGAAGCATACTGATTTGTAAAATTTTTATTTTCCGAAACTCTTATCGAATTATGCACCCATTGCATTTCGGTTATCAGTGTCAGAGTGTATTCCTTGGTCAGTGAATATTTTATTTCAACAGGTACGGTTGAGGTAAATAATTTTTCCGAATTTAAAGGATTGATCTGATTATAAACAATGCTGCTCTGTCTTGCAAAGGCAAGTTTTGCATAAACTTTGTCCGATGCATAATATTCACCTTCCAGATAATATTCCCAGAAAGGAGAAAGGGCGTCATCAAGTGACGGAATGTAACTGTCGTTTCTTTCAATTCTCTTATAGGAAGTAATTGATGTCGTATCAATATCCTGATACTGGTAATGTCTCGAGGCAACGCTTCCGTTAAAATTAAAGCTTAATTTATCCGTTGGCGCATAAACAATATCTGCTTGTCCGCCAACCTCATCATTAAAATCAACTACGTGAGGATTTCTTGTGATCAATGTTGATGTATGCTCCTTCTGCGCTGTAGGAGGATTCTGATAAGGAAGCATGCGGGTCGGACGTGTATTGCTTCTGTTGTCCGGCAATGTAATGTCGTATCTGTAATTCTTATAATCCAGTGTCAGACCAATTTTATCCCTTGAATATGAAAGTGAAGAGTAAAAGCCGTCGCCCTTTGCAGTTATGGGATCGGGGAAAATTTCATTCGGTGAAACAAGCGATGTCTTGTGTGAATACGCCGCATAAAGCTGGAAGTCGGAAAAATTTAAATTCAAATTTGCTTCAGGCAGATTGGTCTTCACGACTGTGTTGACCTGATCTTCAGGAAGATCTCCGATTGAATAAACATAGTTTAGTCCGAGAGTAAGCGGCTTGATCGGCGAAACTTCCGCAAAGGCACTTCTTACTTTATACTTTTCAATTCTTTCCGGAGTGAGATAATCACTGTAGTTAATATTACCGCCGATCAATTGTGTTTTAAGCTTGACCGGATATTTTTTACCGAATGTTTTCTGATAACCAACTCTGACACCATCGATCCCCGTGTCGTAGCCCAAAGCCCTGTCTTCAAAGACATTCAGGGAAAGTCCGCGTGAGATAGTCTCCCAGAAATCTCCAGCTCTTAGAGAGACACCTGATTCATGTTTGTATTCAATGTATCTTTTTCTGATACCCTTGAAGTCGAGCCCGTATTCTATCGGGTCGCTGATCTCATACCTTAAACCAAAAATAACACCGTTAATGCTCAGCCGTGCATCGGTAAGATTTTCAAAATATTCTTTCGGGCTGCGGATATTACCTGTGAATTCATATCCGTTACCATATCTGAGAAGATTGCTGACCGCTGCGTCAACATTCAGGTTTAGCTGCGCATAGGAAACCGAGCTGCTGAAAATTATTACTAAAAGAATCAAAATTTTCTTCAAATGAATTTATTCTCCGTGTATTAATTTAATTAAGATTATGCAAAAAAAATATTTTACCTAAAAAGAAAATGTCCGTTTAATAACGAACATTCCTTTAATAATTATTGACGTATTTTTAAGCTGACCCAAACTATTTGGAATCTTCCTTTGTCCCCGTTGCATCCAGTGCTTCCTTGATCTCCTTTTCTATTTTTTCCTCATCTCCGGTCACATATCCAAGATGCTTCGCGAAAATAATCTTGTTCGGTGTCACTAAAAGCGAGTAAGGCATTCCGACTCCACTGTATGCCTCGAAGATCTTTTTATCAAGATCCAGCACTACCGGAAAAGTATAGCCGTTAGCGTTTATGAAAGATTTAACCTTCGAGATTGATTTTTGGTTGTCCTGATTCACCGCGAGATATGTAAAGCCCTGATCCTTATATTTCTCATATATCGGCTGCATCTTTTTCATCTCTTCCTTGCAGGGCGCGCACCACGTTGCCCAGAAGGAGATCATTACCGGACCTTTTTCAAGCAGCTTGCTTAAGGTAATGTCGTTGTTTTCAAGATCTGTTAATGTAAAATCATTGTATGATTGTGAGAAAGCTGTAATGGGGAGGGTGAATGCAATTAAAATTGCTAAAAGAAAATTTTTCAATTTGTTTGATTAGAAGTTATGAAATCATGTAGCTTAAAAAACGATGTTCACTTTAATAAAATTTCGTTGATATGTAATTATTTCATTCTCATCAGTAATAATACCAGTGCCGTAACCACAAGATTGGCGATCCCCAGCGGTAGCATTACTTTCCAGCCGAGATTCATTAACTGATCATAACGGAATCTTGGAACGGTCCATCTTACCCAGATAAAGAAGAAGATCAGGAATGATACTTTAAGTATGAACGCGAAGACTTGTATTATGCTGAGCCAGAATGCCGGGATCCCTGCATGTTCTAAAAACGGTACCTGCCATCCTCCGAGATATAATGTTACGATTATCGCTGAGGAAACAACTACGTTCATGTATTCGGCAAGGAAGAACAGAGCGAACTTCATGCTTGAATATTCGGTATGATAACCGCCGACAAGCTCCTGTTCAGCTTCCGGAAGATCAAATGGAGTTCTGTTTGTTTCTGCAAATGCTGCAGTTAAAAAAAGTATAAATCCTACCGGCTGTAAAATTATGTTCCATCTCCAGCCCGCCTGTGATTCCACAATTTTATCAAGTTCAAGCGAACTGTTTATAAGTATGATCGCGATCACAGCAAGTCCCATTGACAGCTCATAGCTGATCATCTGAGCGCTGGACCTGAGTCCGCCCAGCAATGAATACTTGTTGTTTGAAGACCATCCGCTGATCGTTACACCGTAAACACCAAGCGATGTCATAGCGAGAAAATATAATATCCCAATATTTACATCTGCGATCTGAAGTTTAATGACAGTATCTCCGATCGTTATGGTATTTCCAAAAGGAATGACCGCGAATGTTGAAAGCGCTACAATTACAGAGATCGCCGGTGCAAGTGAATGCATAAACCTGTTAGCTTTTTCCGGAACAATGTCTTCTTTAAGGAGCAGCTTTATGATATCAGCAAGCGGCTGAAGCAATCCTAAAGGTCCGACACGGTTAGGTCCGATCCGGTTCTGTATGAAAGCTGAAACCTTTCTTTCCGCATAGACGGTATAAGCAACAACCGTAAGCAAAACCATGTGAACTACGCCGATCTTAGTGACCGTAATGATCAAATTTAGTAGCCAGTCTGACATAGAGATTTTTTTTATTAGTAAGTTACCAAAATCAGAAAAATATTATTAATTTTAAATGCACAATACAAACTTGAAAAAAATTTAAGTCTCAGGACTCATTACCTCAAAGAATATTTTTATCTCGTCCAGACTCCTGATTGAGAACGGGAAGTTCAAATTAGAATTTTTCGTACATTAAAAGGTCAGTGCTGTCCAAAACATTTTTGTCAACACTTAAGTAGTCTTAAACTAATCAACAATTAGGGTAATCATTATCATTCTTAAAAGAACCCGAACAGGGCCTGTAAACCTCGAAGGCTCAAAGAAAAGCAAAACTTTAACTGAGTCATACAAAGATTTCAGTTATAATTATAAAAATTTTTTCTTCGAGTCTTTGTGTCTTTGTGGTAAAAATTTATTTTGACGGATGTGTTAAAAGGTAATTCAAAAGAGCCGTAAACCTTTGTATAGTAAATCATTTTTATCTATCTTTATAAAAAATTATAAATAATGAAAACCATTAAAGAGCTCTGGCCAACGCTTCCTTACAATGAATGGAAAGATACAGTAATGACCTTGCATCTCTTCACTCAGATCATCGGTAAAATTCGCCTTGCACTTATGCCGCCGGAAGCCCAATGGGCACAGGTTCCGTTCACTTTGACCTCAACCGGACTTCTCTCGCCGCTTATGCATTCTGAAATTGGAGCTCTCGATATTCAGTTCGATTTTATGTCTCACACTATTATTTTTAACACTGACAGCGGGAAGCAGACTTCCTTTTCCATGATGAACCTTAGTGTAGAAGGGTTTTACAAAAAAGTTTTTGAAGTTCTAAAGAGCTTTGGTATAAATATAAAGATCAATCCATTGTCAGTGGAAATGAAAGAGGCAATTAAGATGGATACGGATGATCTTCATAAGGCTTATGACAGCAAAGCTGTTTCGCGATGGATGCAGGTCCTTATTTCCACGGGCTTTGTCTTTGAAAAGTTCAGAAGTAAATTTAGCGGGAAGCAGACTCCTGTAAGCTTCTTCTGGGGAAGCTTTGATCTTGCGCAGGTTCGTTTCAATGGAAAGCCCGCCGATCCTCCGCCCGGTTCAGATATTATTTACAGGATCGCAATGGATGCGCAACAGTCTGCTGTCGGCTTCTGGCCCGGAAATGATGAATCACCGAAGCCAGTCTTCTTTGGATATACATATCCTAAGCCTGACGGAATCGAAAATGCAAAGATAGCTCCTTCATCTGCGTATTGGTCCGCTGAAAAAGGCGAGTTCATTCTTCCGTATGATTCAATTTTAGCTTCGGATGATCCTGCCGGTGAATTATTAAAATTCTGCGAGAGTACATATATTGCCGGAGCTGAACTTGCGGGGTGGGATATAAAACAGCTTGAACATAAACCTCCAGTCAGAACTTCAAAGAAATAAATTTAGAATTATTTTTCTTTTACAGGACGGTTTAGAGTTTTGATCCTTCTTGCTTCAGATGAATCTTTTATAAGTTCGTCAAGCCGTTTAAGTCTTGTTTCTTCCTTCTTTGCGCTGATCACCCACCATGTGGATGCTTGCTGATACCATGGCGCCTGAAGCTGAAAGAACTTCCATGCTTTTTTATTCTTCTTAAATCTCCTTTCATGATCTTCTTCAAGACGGCTGGCTTTTCTTTCGTGAGAATATTTTTCGGTTTTGTCTTTGTCACGTTTTGTAAATGCATCGAGTCCCGGCTGTTTCATCTTCCCAGCTTCGATCAGCACGTTAACCTTTCTTATATTCACAACACTCCAGATGCTGCGCTTCTTTCGTGGTGTGAACCTGATCGTATAGCTAAGCTCATCCACGCTCTTACAGATACCGTCAATCCACCCAAAGCAAAGAGCTTCTTCGAGCGCTTCATTATAATTAATGCTTTTTACGTCTGAATCTCTTTTATAAAATCTTGGCCAGAGCTCTGTGGCTTTGTCGTGGTTTTTTGTGAGCCATTTGTTAAATGAGACTCGGGTCTTGAATAAAGTAAGTTCGGGTATCACTTTATATCACGCCCCTGTCTGAAAACTGAAATTTATTACCATCGGGATCAGTCCCGTCACAAAATTTTATTTTTTCGTATGTAATTAATTTTCCCATCTTAAGACCTTTGCTTTCAAGTTCGGATTTTGACTTTTCAACATCGGCAGTCGCGAAGACAATTTTTACTCCCGAATCACCTTTCTTTGCAGATGTTGCCGAAGATCGGTGAAGTGCTAAGTTGCAACCTCCCGCTTTTAGCTCTGTCCATTCTGAATTTATCTCTCCTATAATTTCAAGTCCGATGATATCTCTGTAGAATTCAGCCGACTTTGCGACATCCTTTACAAAAAAAATTATTCTAATTATTTCCAATGACATTTTAATTTTAATTTAATTTTCTTTCAGCAAATAAAACTCCGTCTGATTCTTAATATTGCAATCGGGTGAGAGCAGGATAAGTTTATTATTATTACTCATGTCCTGCATAAAGCACTGGAATGTTTTTTTACCGTCTTCTCCGAGCAGCTCGTATAAAGTTGTATTATATGTTGAATCAAAGTCTGGCGGATCTCCTTTCAGCAAATACCATTTGCCCGTCGCCGCGCCGATCGGGGTCATTATCACATATACATTGGTCACCGCATCTGTAAAATAGTATTCCATCGGCACTGAGCCCGGCTCAAACTTCAGTTGTCCTGAAAATTTATCCGCCGGAAAAAAAGTTACATTATTCAGATCCTCCGTGATAATTGAAATACCTGTATCACTCATCAGCACAGTCGCCTCCGCGTTTTCAAATTTACTTACCGGTCCGGCTGAAACACTCTGCAGACTGTAGCTTTTGCTGTCCTTATCTTTCATTAATTTAAGCTCCATCTTATCTGCGTCTATATTGCATTCCGCGAGGATCCCGCTGAGTGAAACATAATATTGCGTTTGGCTCTTTACCGGTTCATCCATTCCTTTTTTCTCCGCCGCTTGCATAAAGCCGCTTACGGTAAAAAAGATTATTAAAACGCAGATCAATATTTTTCCCATTATCAAAAATAAATTATTTTTTAATTGAAGTTTAAGTAGTCAATTAAAATACATATTCAATTATATTATTGCCATTAATT
>JAWXBH010000040.1:0-20946 GCA_034439935.1 bacterium | reverse complement strand
GTTTTAGTACGTGAAAGTGTTTTAGTAAATGAATATATTTAATTACAATTTTAGAACTGAAACTTTCGCTTTAATCTGTTTTTAGTATTCCGTATAACTCCCCAATTTTTTTACAATAATAATTCAAGGATAATTTAATTTGATAAAAAATAATCTTCATATTGAAGGCAGGCTTTATTCCGGCTATGATGAAATTCTTTCAGAAGAGGCACTGAGTTTCATTTCAAAGCTGGAAGAAACTTTTGGTGAAAGAAGAATAGACTTATTAAATCAGCGAAATGAAGTTCAGAAGATAATAGATACCGGAACTTTCCCTGACTTCCCTGTTGACTCAGTATCCATTCGTGAAGGTGACTGGAAAATAGCTGAGATACCCGCCGATCTTCGTGACAGAAGAGTTGAAATAACCGGACCGGTAGAAAGGAAAATGATAATTAATGCTTTGAATTCCGGCGCTAAAGTTTTCATGGCTGACTTTGAAGATTCAAATTCACCCACGTGGGAAAATAATATTCAAGGTCAGATAAATCTTCGCGATGCAGTAAACGGAACAATCAGCTATATAAATGACACAGGTAAACAATATAAGCTTAACGAGCATACAGCTACTCTAATGGTCAGACCGCGAGGCTGGCATCTTGTGGAAAAAAATGTTTTATTAAACGGCAGACCTGTCTCAGCGTCGCTGTTTGATTTCGGTCTATACTTTTTTCACAATGCCAAAAAATTAATATCAAAAGGAAGCGGTCCATATTTTTATCTGCCTAAATTAGAGAGCAGACAAGAAGCAAAATTATGGAATGATGTTTTTGATATGGCTCAGGATGAATTAAAAATTACTAGAGGAACAATCCGTGCAACTGTTCTTATTGAAACAATACTTGCAGCATTTGAGATGGATGAGATTTTATATGAGCTACGTGAACATTCCGCGGGTCTTAACTGCGGACGATGGGATTATATTTTTAGCTTCATAAAAAAATTCAATAAGTATCCTGAATTCATTTTACCTGACAGAAGCGAAGTTACAATGGCAACTGATTTTTTACGATCATATTCTCTTTTAGTAATTAAGACCTGTCACAAAAGAGGCGCGCATGCTATGGGTGGAATGGCAGCTCAGATTCCAATCAAAAATGATGAGAATGCAAATGCAGAAGCTCTTTCAAAAGTAAAAGCTGACAAAGAACGTGAAGCCTCCGCTGGTCACGATGGAACATGGGTAGCACACCCGGGATTGATAGCAGTAGCAAAGGAAGTCTTTGACAGATTAATGCCGGAAGAAAATCAGATATTAAACAAACGCGAGGATGTAAAAGTAAGTGCTGAAGACCTGATCAAAATTCCAAAAGGAAATATTACTGAAAAAGGATTACGGCAGAATGTGAACATTGCAATTCAGTATATCGAATCATGGCTGAACGGAAACGGATGTGTTCCGATCTATAATCTTATGGAGGACGCTGCAACGGCTGAAATATCCCGGGCACAGATATGGCAATGGATTCACCATCCCGGAGGAAAGTTTGATGACGGAAGAAAAATTACAAAGGAAATGTATTACAAGATTGCTGATGAAGAACTTGAGAAAATAAAAATACTTACCGGAGAAGAAAAATTTGATAAAGGAAAATACCTTCAGGCGAAAGAGATATTAGATCAACTTTCGGTTTCAGAAAAATTTGAAGACTTCCTCACCCTTACAGCTTATGACAAGATATAGTCATTCAATATGAAAAATAAATTTAAATAAAAACATAACATTATGAAAAACAAACAGGATCAAATAACGGAGCTGACAAATTCATGGGACAAAGATGAACGCTGGAGAGGTATTGAGAGAACTTACACCGCTGAGGAAGTTTACAAACTTCAGGGATCAATGCCGATCGAGTATACGCTTGCAAGGAAAGGCGCGGAACGTTTGTGGGAATTGTTTAAGACAGATAAATTTGTACGTGCTCTTGGTGCGCTGACCGGAAATCAGGCAGTACAGCAGGTACAGGCAGGATTGAAATCCATCTATCTAAGCGGCTGGCAGGTTGCAGCGGATGCAAATAATGCACGTCAAACTTATCCTGATCAAAGTCTTTATCCTGCTGATAGTGTTCCTGCAGTTGTTAAAAGAATAAATAATGCATTCATAAGAGCGGACCAGATTTCACATTTGGATGATAAGGATGACACATACTGGTTTGCGCCGATCGTTGCAGATGCTGAGGCGGGATTCGGAGGAACGCTGAATGTGTTTGAGCTGATGAAAGCAATGATAGAAGCCGGTGCTGCCGGAGTACACTTTGAAGATCAGCTAAGCTCTGCAAAAAAATGTGGACATCTCGGTGGAAAAGTACTTGTGTCCACCCGAGAATTCTTAAACACATTAATATCGGCAAGACTTGCAGCGGATACTATGAATGTTCCGACAGTTTTAATAGCAAGGACAGATGCCAATAGTGCTAATCTTCTAACAAGCGATATAGATGAACGTGACCATAAGTTCATTCACGGAGAAAGAACTGTTGAGGGTTTTTTTAAGATCACTGGAGGACTTGATTGTGCAATCGCCAGAGGACTGGCATACGCGCCCTATGCTGATCTGATCTGGTGTGAAACGGGAAAGCCCGACATAGAAGAAGCAAAAGATTTCGCGGCAGCAATTCATGAAAAATTTCCCGGAAAGATGTTAGCGTATAATTGTTCTCCTTCGTTCAACTGGAAAAGAAATCTGAATGATAAGCAGGTTGCAGATTTTCAGGACCAGCTTGGCGAACTTGGGTACAAGTATCAGTTCATTACCCTTGCCGGGTTCCACGCGCTCAACACTGCGATGTTTGAACTCGCTCTTGGCTACAGAGATTTGGGCATGACAGCATTTACAAAATTACAGGAGCTTGAATTTCAGCTTGAAAAAGAATCAGGATTTAAAGCAGTAAAGCATCAGTCATTTGTAGGAACGGGATACTTTGATGAAGTGCAGATGGTGATAACTTCAGGCAGTTCAGCAACGACAGCATTGACCGGTTCCACAGAAGAAGAACAGTTCGGAAAGTAATGAGTTTATGTTGCATGTTTCTGTGATAAGTCCCGCTCAGTCTTCCACCACATAGACACATAGGAACATAGCACAACTCTCATTCTGTTTTTTAGCCGTGTGATTTTATTTCAAAAAAAAACACCAGCTCATTAGCAAATTTACTTATAACATTGAACTTAAAAATCAGTATACCTAAATTATAAAAAAAATTTAAGGAGTTATCTCATGAAAACCATACTAAAAAGTGTAATTGTTTTTTTGATCTTAGTCATATCCGGAAGATCATTTGCTGAAGATGTAAGCTTCTCAAACGGAACTTACGATGAAATTCTTGCCAAGGCAAAACTTGAAAATAAAATTGTTATGATCGATTTCATTACAGACTGGTGCAAATGGTGTATTGAAACAGACAAGAAAGTTTATACAGACCCAAAAGTATCGGGCTTTGCAAATGTGCATCAGATCAACTGGAAGATAGATGCTGAAAAGGGCGAAGGACCTGACCTTACAAAGAAATACGGAGTCAAAGGTTTTCCTACGATCGTTTTTACCAATTCTGACGGAGTAGAGATCGATAGAATTTACGGATACATTCCTGCAGATCAATTCCTTGTAAAGATGACTGATTACAACAATAATATAAATACTTTCGGAGCAATCAAAACAATGCTGGATGCAAATGCAGATGACGTTGCCGCGAATTACCTTATGGGTGAAAAGATACTTTCCAACGGACTTGAAGGAGATGCAAAAGTTTATTTTACAAAAGTCATAACTCTTGATGCTTCTAATTCAGCCGGATATACTGATGATGCAAAATTTACTCTGGCGTATATGAACGAAGATCCGGTCGCATTAAAATCATTGCTCACCGAATATCCGAAAAGTGAAAAGATTAAAGAAGGTTACCTGAACCTGGCTTCCTATTACGCGGAAAAAAATGATTTTGTAAATGCAGATAAATATTATAAAGATGGATTTGCAAAATTCGGGAATGACGATTTTGATATTAAGCAAAGCTATGGCGGGTATTTACTTGGACGCGGATATGCAATCATGAAAGATGAAAAAGCTACCAAGCAGGACAGAAAAGACGGGATCAAAATTCTTAACGAATGTCTTGCCTATGTAAAAGGTTCAGTCAACGAAGCAAGCACTTATTTCATAATGTCAGATTTGTACTTCCAGAACAAGAACATAAAGAAAGCAAATGAGTGTATTGATAAGGCAATAGCAATATATGATAAAAAATCTTACAGAGACCAAAAAGATAAGATCAATAAGCTGCAATCATTAAACACTAAATAAGTTTCTTTAAATTTTTCACGACTCCAAATTGTAACCGTCGGTAATTAAGTTTGCTGCCGGTTATTTTTTTATAAATATACATAATTGTTTAATCGGCTTGGCTTAATAACTAAATTTATTGCTTAAGCATCTTCTGAACATCTTCAACCGCTCTTAAAGCAAGTGCTGCAATGGTCAATGTAGGATTTGAAGCTGCGACCGTCGGAAAAACTGAACTCCCTAATATAAAAAGGTTTTTATGATCATGGCATTTGAGATTCTTATCGACAACAGAAGTCTTAGGATCATTTCCCATGCGTGTCGTTCCGACAATATGTCCGGCTCCCCACGGAGAAGAGTGATGCTGTTCAGTTCATCCGAGGGCATCGAGCATTTTTTGTTGAGTTTCAACAGCTACACTAATACTGGCTTTTACGTAATCATCGAGCTTATAAAATATTTGCGGTCTCGGAAGACCGTCAGTTCCTAATTTATCAAACGCCGGAACGATCCTGTTATTCGGATCAGGAAGCTGCTCACACAAAAACGCGAATCTTATTTCATGCATTACGTTGTTTTTAATATCCTGTCTAAGCTTTTCTCCAAACAAGTTTTGAGCTAAGATTACTTTTTCGTTCTTAGAATTTGTAGAATTATTCATCCTGTGAGTTCTTCCTCCTGATCTTTTCATAAGCCATGTGGCAAGTACTTCTGGATATCCTACGGGCCAGCTCCAACCGTCATTACCGATCTCAATCCTGAACGCCCCTCTGTTTTTTCTGAACGCTCCGTCTTTTACGACTTCAACTCCTGATGTAGAAAGCGGCGCCTGATAAGGATAAACACGTTCTTTAGTCAGTCCGTATGAAAGCACGCAATTATGGTCCATAAGATTTCTGCCAACCTGATCACTTGAATTTCCAATACCGTTAGGATACTGTTCACTCTTTGACATAAGCATAAGCTTTGGAGTTTCGATAGCATGCGCTGCCAAAACAAATACCTTTCCTGTTGCAATGCTGTCTCCTGAAGGTGTTTGAAATAATATTCCTGTTACATTTCCATCGGAATCTGTCTGAATGAATTTCGCTGTAGCATTTGTAATGACCACTGCGCCAAGTGCTTCAGCTTTGGCAATAGTAAAGGAGGCGTCATACTTTGCGCCGACAGGACACATTGGAATGCAGTTGTTACTTCCGCAGCATGCAAGTCTCTGCTGATCAGGCTCAGGTTTTGAAAGCCTGCCCTGTGGAGTGCTTGCAACCTCAAGTTTTATTTCCGGAGCATCCGGTAAGCTGATATCAGCAAATGCTTTTTGAACTATCTTATCCAGATAAGTCATTGGGATCATTGAGGAAGGGTATGGATTATTTCTCTTCACTCCAAGAGGAGCTTCATCGTCTCCTGAGACAGGCAATTCTTTTTCTGCTTCATAATACCATTGCTCAATGTCATTGTATCCGATTGGCCAGTCGACTCCCACTCCGTATTCACTCTTCATTTTAAAATCATTCGGAACGAATCTTAAAGATGTTCCCAGCCAGTGCCAGGTGGTACCACCGAGAGCTTTAATGTAATTGCTTTGAAATTTATCCGGTCCTGTCTGAATATAATAATCATCAGGATTCATCATTGGCGGGTATGGCGCTGAGTTTGAGATCGGTGAATATGGTGTATCATTATTTCGGTCCGGAGTGTTCATATAATTCGCAATTCCCTTATTTCTGTCGACTCTGACCCCTGCTTCAATGATCAGTACATTTGCATTTGCCCGGACAAGACCAAGAGCCATAAGCGCTCCCGCAATCCCGCCGCCTACAATTACTACATCAGCGTTATAATCAGACATTTATTTAGTTAAAAGTTTGTAAAGTTAAAAGTTAAAAGTTAAAAGTTTGTAGGTTGAAAGAATTTTATATCTGACAATCAATGCTATGATAATCTTATACAACATGGGGTTTATTAGACCAAAAACCGAAATCACCTCTGCATTGTGCATTTGGAATAAGATAACCGGTTGCTTTCCATGCATACATTTGCTGATAATCCGATACTTTAATGCCGTCTTTAGATTTAAAGCTTCCAGAAAGCCAGTAAGTAATAATTGTGTTTGCCAGCAATGTCTTTTTAGGGTCACTGTAAATTTTCTGTTCAATAATATTTGGAGCGGGAGTAACTACCGTATCCAGTTCAAGGTCTGCAAATAATTCCGAGGGGTTTACATCAACCGGCGGAAATTCCAGAATACTCTTGTAATATATTGCGGCAAGATCATTATCCATGTCAGTTACCTGAAAGCCTGTCAACACAGCGCTTAACTTTTTAAATTCTGCCAATTCAAGATCAGATCGCTTTGAACATCCCGGCAATAAGGGAAGCATTGAAACCGCAGCAGCAGCCGAACATATTACAATGAATTGCCTGCGTCCGATTTTATTTTGCATAAATTTTTTAAGTTCAAATTAAATTTTGAATAAAAAATTAGTTCTCATGATGAGCCTGCACATTTGATATCTATTTAAAAATGAGGATGTCTAAAATTTTCGGTAAATTTAATTATATGCATAATTAATTTCAAGCAAATAGAGATTTAATGCTTGCATTTCACATCCGTCCAAAAGAAGGAAAAAACTTGCCACGAATTTCACGAATGATCACGAATTAAAAATAGTATCACTAATTTTAAAAACAGAATTAATATAAATTTATTTGGACAGCATAAGTATATCTTCAAGGTTATTCGATATTGGTGCAAAAATATTACCAAAACCGATTGAATTAAAAATTATTTTGAATTTTTCAAAAACATTTTGGATGTCAATCTTTACATTTGTTGATCTATATCTCAAGTCCTGAATTATAAATAATTCTCAGCATATCCCTGAATATTCTATCGGGATCGGCAGCGACCTTATGCTTTTTAAACGACTTGCAAAGAGAATCAACATCCCGCTTAAGTATTTCCCTCGCCGAAGAATTTCGTTCAATATTTATCACCTGAGGAAAATCAATTACAATAACTTTTCCATTATGCCAGAGAAGGTTGTATGCAGAAAGATCACCGTGTATCCTTCCAATGGAAACTATTTTTTCAAGTATTGTCAATGACTGCCTGAAGGCGTCTTTGGCTTCGTACTTTTCGAGATCAAGATCTGATATCCTGGGAGCAGCTTCACCATCATCGCCGATGAATTCCATTAATACCACTATGCCTGAAGTTGCGATTGGCTTTGGAACAGGAATACCTTCCTGATAAAGAAAATTCATCTGACGGAATTCTTCACTCACCCAGAGTATCTGATGCGCGTTAAGTCCGAACTGAGAACCCTGATCGATCGCCTTTTCAGCCCTCGCATCCCCGATAAATCTCCCCTGCCTGTAAACATTATCATTCTTAAAGGACCTCACACGTAGGTCTGTATACACTTTCACAGCGCAGTATCCTTCACTGTTTCTGCCGAGATATACGGTAGCTTCCTTTCCGCTTTTAATAATATGAAGTAGTTCATCCAGTAAACCTCTGTCCCTGAAATCCTCCAGATCAGATGCTGTAAACGAATTTGATCCGTCGTCTGAGACAAGCTTGCTCACATTTTTGGAGGCGGATAATTTTTTTTTCTTTGATTTGAATTTTTGAAATGTTCCTGATTCTTCTATTGCGTCTTCGATGTTGTCTAATGTAATTTTCAATTTAAATTTGGTTTAGTTTTAAAATAAAAAAGCTGCGGAGCCTGATAGACATCCGCAGCTAAAACTCTGCTTTAAATTGAAATATTAATTAAGTTGATTTAATCCGGTTGTTCATGCTGAGGATGTCTGTTATATTTCGTATGTTTTTATATTTTATCATTGTAGGCACCCCGCCTCTCGGTTGGTTAATATATTTTTAATTGAATGCAAATTAATTTTACTGATTGGAAATGTCAAGTCATAGATATAATTTTACTATTCCTCCTAATCCTCAGATGTCCTCAGGTATTTTTTCAACAGAAGGAATTCTGAATGCAAGAAAGAAAACCGCAAACATTACAAAAGCTGCAATGAGAAATGTAAAACCCTGTAATGACTCATAAAGTAATCCTCCCCCGATCAGACCGATTATACTCGCAAGACTTCCTGCACTGCTGGCATATCCCTGTACGGCACCTTGTAATTTCTTCCCGGCAATTTTTGAAAGCAAAGAAAGAAACGATGACCACATTAAACCGTTTCCAAATGCGAACAGTGTCGCGGCGGCATAGAGTAAAATAATATTTTCAGATAAGAGCAAGATGAAATTTACTCCAAGCAATAAGCTTCCAAAAAGTATAAGCTGCTTTTCAGAATATTTTTTTGAAGCATATCCCAGCACCGGACCCTGAACAATTATCATTATCAGACTCATAACGGAAAAGAAAATCCCCATTTGAGTGATGCTCCATTCAAGCTTCTTTACAGCATGAATAGGGAAAGCCGTATAAAAAAAATTAAAGCTTAAAAATATCAGAAAGTTTAATACAAGAAAATAAGTAACGTGCTTTAATTTCCGAATTCTTTTAAATGTAATATTTTCAATACTGTCTTTACTATTTTCAAAACACTCTTTATTCTCTACTCCGAGAATTTTATTCACAACGGAGTATTCCTGTTTTTCATGAAATGTTTTTGCATTCGAATCTGGGAGAAAGAAATAAATTGCCAGCACAGCAACCAGTGAGAGGGCAAAAGCAGCGATCACAGGAAGCATTTCACCGTAGGAAGTGCTGCCCAGAATTCCTGCAAGAGCCGGTCCTACAATGAAACCGAGATTGAAGGATATTGAGAGCTTACCAAAATTCTTATTTCTGTCTTTCTCCTCGGTAATGTCAGACAAATAAGCATTGGCAACTGAAATGTTCCCTCCTGTCAGTCCGTCAACGGCTCTTGCTGCGAATAAGATCAATAATGGAAGTGTAATCATTACCGGTCCGGTAAGAAATAAATTACCTTCAAATAAAATGCTCTGCGGAAGAAAGAATGAAATAAAAAATATCATCCATCCCACTAATGCTCCGATGCCGCTCAGGATCAGAATCTTTTTCCTTCCATACACATCTGACCATCTTCCAAGTACAGGAGCTCCAATTAGCTGGAAGGCAGGATAAGCCGCTCCAATGATCCCGTACATCAGAGCATTACCACCAAACTTTGTAACGAGAAATACTAAAAAGGGAATGACAATGCTCAGACCAAGAGTACTGATGAAGTTTACAAGCAGAAGAGGAAAGATAGGAATTTTTTTTTCAGTCAAACCTTAAAAAGTTTTATTGTAAAGGAAATTTTGAAGTAAATTATTATTTGGGAAATTGTAGAAATTAAAAAGAAATTTCAAATAATAAAATTAAAGAATCTAACAGTGATTTTTTTGAAATATCTTTGTTAAGAAAATAAAACAAATAATTATTTCACGCCAATGCCTTTTAAAATATTTTTATACTTACTCACCTTCTTTCTTATAATCACAAATACCCGTACAAGTTACCCTGCCATTCCTGATAATGAAACAGATGTTATTGTGATCGGAACCGTTCATTACAGCACAGATAATTATAACTCCGATTCACTCCTGCGCATACTTAATTTAGTTCAGCCCGACCTGATTCTCGTCGAATGCGATAATTCCTATATGACATCCGATTTCAAATTAAACGAAGATATCGAATACGCCTTTATGGAAACAAGTGCGATCACCATATACAGCCGCACAAATAATGTCACGCTTCGTCCTTACGACATTGATGGCAGAGATGCTTTTCTGGATGGGTATGGAAGAAAAAGGAATGAATCAAATTTTTACTCTGACATAAATAATTTATCTCAGACTAATAAGCTGAGTAGTGAAGGATCAGAAATGTTCTCCAGGATACTTTCAATGATCAACGTTTCAGAAGAGATGGCAAATGCCACACCAACATACATCAACAGTGAGGAAGGCAGGAAAAAGATTGACACTATTAATTTCTATTCTTATACCGGTCTGAGAAAGCTTATCGATCTTTCTCCGGGATTATCGGACTATGATTCTTACTGGAACACTGAAACCGAATACTGGAACATAAGGAACAATGTAATGATTGAAAATATAGTGAAGTATAAGAATGAGTTTGAAGGGAAAAGGATAGTTGTACTTTGCGGATTATCACACAAGAACATTCTGAAGAATGGTCTCAATAAAAAACTTGCTGAGGAAAAAATTAAATTGCGTGAATACAGTGAATTTACCGGGCAACAGTTTTGAAGATCTTTAAAGCGTCTTCTACCTGGCTTTCAGATACATCAAGATGAAACACAGCACGCATATTATCATAGCTGCCTGAAGAAATAAATACACCCTTAAATCTCAGCTTATTAATTAATTCTGGTTTTGAAAATTTTGAGCATGAAAAGATAACGATGTTAGTTTCAACTGATCCGGCATCGATCTCAATACCTTCGATCTTACTAAGCTCATCTGCAAAGAATTTCGCTTTGTTATTATCTTCCTTTAGTCTTTCAACATTATTATCCAGTGCATATATCGCGGCTGCTGCTAAAAAGCCGGCTTGTCTCATTCCTCCGCCAAGCATCTTTCTCCACTTCCTTGCCATTATAATAAAATCTTTGCTTCCGCATAGAATAGAACCTACAGGAGCTCCGAGACCTTTTGAAAAACAAAATGAGATCGAATCAAAGTAAGATGAATATTCTTTCACAGATATATTCGTTTCCACACATGCGTTAAATATCCTGGCTCCGTCAAGATGTGTTTTAATTCCGGAAGACTTTGCATATAAAGAAATATCTTTTAGAATATCAAGCGGCTGAATTGTTCCGCCTGCTCTGTTATGGGTGTTCTCAATGCAGATCAGTCTTGACACGGGGAAATAGTATTCAGAAGTTCTCACATATTTTCTAATCTCATCAGCTTTAAGAATTCCTTTTTTGCCGTTAACAGAAAGAAGCTGAACACCCGCAATTACGGGTGCAGCTCCTGTTTCGTAATTAATTATATGTGATTCGCTTTCAACGATTACTTCATCGCCCGGGATCGTATGACACTTCAGTGCAAGCTGATTGCCCATTACTCCGGTCGGAACAAACAGAGCGTCTTCTTTGTCTGTAAGCTGTGTACACTTTTCCTGGAGACTGTTTACAGTTTCATCTTCACCAAAGACATCATCACCCACCTTAGCGCTGATCATCGCTTCGAGCATTTCCCTCGAAGGCTTCGTTACCGTATCACTGCGGAGGTCAATTGGTATCATTTAAAGCACTCTTTATAATGGTTGATCTGCAACTATTTATAATGTGAAATTTACAATTTTAAATTACTTTTAGAACATCTTCTCCTGCGACTCATCCTTATCCTCTTCAGCTATTCTTGCTACCGCTGAAATGGTATCAGTATCATTCAGTCTTATCACTCTTACTCCCTGTGCGTTTCTTCCCATTACTCTTATGTCCTTCATTTTTTGTCTGATCAGAATTCCCTTAGAGGTAATTATCATCAGATCATCCGAATCTGTTACTTCCTTGATCGAGATCAGCTTGCCGACTTTATCGGTTGTCTTAACAGTTATCACTCCCTTACCACCGCGGTTTGTCACTCTGTAATCGCTAAGGTCACTTCTCTTGCCGTAGCCCTTATCTGTTATGACAAGGATTGTCGCGCTCGGTCTCTGTACTGCAACAAGTCCAACCACAAAATCACCCTTCGCAAGTTTTATTCCGCGAACGCCTGTTGCTGTTCTTCCCATATCACGTACAAGTGACTCATTAAATCTTATCGCCTGTCCTTCGTGCGAACCTATGACTATCTCCTGGGAACCGTTTGTAAGTTTAACTTCAACTAACTTATCCGTCGAATTAAGCTTGATCGCCTGAATGCCGTTTCGTCTTATATTGGAATATGCATCAAGCTTTGTTTTTTTAATGACTCCCATGCTTGTAACCATTGTTACATAAAGCTCTTCAGAGAAATCCTTTACCATCAGGAAGGAAGATATATCTTCATCTTTTTCCTTTTCAATTAAATTCAATATGGACTTCCCTCTTGATGTTCTGCTTCCTTCAGGAATGTCATACACCTTCAGCCAGTAGCACTTACCTTTGTCAGTAAAGAACATAATATACTGATGAGTCGAACCGATGAACATGTGTTCGATAAAATCATCATTATCAGCACTGCCAGTAGATGCTGCTGTAATGCCCTTTCCTCCCCGTCCCTGAGACTTATAGGAATTAACAGGTATTCTTTTTATGAATCCTTTATTTGAAATTGTAATGACTACGTCTTCTTCTTTTATGAGCTCTTTCATCATGTCATCATCCGACATTTTTCTTACATCATAGATTATCTCCGTTCGTCTTTCATCACCGAATTTTTCTTTGATCAGCTTCAGATCATCGCATATCATATCCCTTCTTAGCTGTTCGTTCTGCAGAATGTTCTTCAGCTTCTCGATCGCTTTAAGTATGTCTTTGTATTCGTCTTCAATTTTCTTTCTCTCAAGTCCTGTCAGTCTCTGAAGGCGCATGTTAAGAATTTCCGTTGACTGAATTTCAGACAGCTTAAATCTATTCATCAATCCTTCTTTTGCAGTGGCGGTATCCTTGGATTTTTTTATGAGCTTGATCACTTCATCAATATTATCCAGAGCAATTATATATCCTTCCAATATGTGAGCTCTCTTTTCCGCCGCTTCCAAATCAAACTTGGACCGTCTTACGATCACATTCAGTCTGTGATTGATGAAATGCTCCATCGTCTGCTTGATGTTAAGCACTTTAGGAATTCCGTCAACAAGCGCAAGCATGATCACGCCGAAGGTGGTCTGCATCTGCGTATGCTTGTAAAGATTATTCATGATCACATGCGCATTAGCGTCACGTTTCAGTCCAATGACAATACGCATTCCGTCCCTGTCACTCTCATCATTAATATCTGAAATATCTTCAACCCGCTTGTCTCTTACAAGCTGTGCTATGTTTTCGATCAATGTTACTTTATTCACCTGATAAGGAATTTCAGTAATGATGATATTTTGTTTGCCATTCTTTTCCACTTCAATTGAAACTCTTGCACGAAGAATAATTTTTCCTCTTCCTGTTTCGAATGCTTCCCTCACCGGTTCATAACCATAGATCAATCCTCCGGTCGGAAAATCAGGAGCGCTGATCTTCTTCATCAGATCCTTTATTTCGGCTTTCGGATTTTTTATTAAATGAACAATGGCGTCACAAACTTCATTCAGATTGTGAGGCGGAATGTTTGTTGCCATACCTACTGCTATACCGCTTGAACCGTTGATCAAAAGATTTGGTATTACCGACGGAAGACAGGAAGGTTCCAGCAAAGTATCATCAAAGTTAGGAGTGAAATCTACTGTGTTCTTTTCCAGATCTTCAAGGATGGCTTCTGCAACCCTTGAAAGTCTTGCTTCTGTATATCTCATAGCCGCTGCCGAGTCACCGTCGACCGATCCAAAGTTACCCTGACCGTCTACAAGCGGGTATCTCAAAGAAAACTCTTGCACCATTCTTACCATCGCGTCATATACAGCTTTGTCTCCGTGCGGATGATATTTACCAAGTACTTCTCCAACTATACGGGCTGACTTTTTAGGAGCTCTGTTAGCGGCAAGTCCAAGCTCGCTCATTCCAAAAAGAACCCTACGATGCACAGGTTTTAAACCGTCACGAACATCAGGCAATGCTCTTGATACAATGACAGACATTGAATAATCAATGTATGAAGACTTCATTTCCTCTTCAATATTTACAGGAACAATTTTTTCGTTAGCCAATCTTTTTTATTATGTAATGATTAATGAATAATGAGTTTTGGGATTTTAACTGTTGTGATAATACCATTAATAATTGAGAATTAAGAATTGATGTTTGAATTTGAAATATTGCATAATTTAGTCATTTTTGCAATATTTTACAATGTATTGATTTGTGAAATGCCCAAAGATCTCAAAAATTGTTTTGTAATATTAATGGTTATAAGGAGGAAAATATGGGTGCAAAAATTATTTTATTCCATATCCGAAGGATGAAAATCTTCCTGAATGGTGTCAATAATACTGCCGAGTTTTGTATCAACAATTACCGCGGTAAGTTTATTTTTAAATACACAGCCGGTATCAATATTTGAATAATAATTCTTATAATAGATCAGATTATCAACGGGCGTATGTCCGAATATCTGAAGCTTATCAAGAACTGCGGGTGTGCTGCGGTTCCAAATAATAGAATAATCATCACCGCCTTCAATTATACCTGCGTGAGATATAACAACCTTTTCAAGATCATATTTCAGCGGAAGCTTTCGGAGATAGTCATAATGACCTGATGACCTGAACTCATTCCTGAACTTTTTAAAATTAGAAAAAAGTCTTGACTGAATATACGAATACTGTGTTTCTCTTCCGCCGTTATAATAGTACAGCTCGGAGTCCTTAGACATAAATCCGAAAAATTTATCCGACTTATCGATAGCATTCAGAAGCATGTCTTCGTGATTTCCCCGTACAGGACGGATCAGATTATCCATGCAGAACTGGATGACTTCTCTTGAGTGCAGTCCCCTGTCAACAAGGTCGCCTACTGAATAGATCTCCGGAATATTTTTTAATTTGGGGAAAAGATTTTCGAGCGTGTTAAAACATCCGTGAATATCTCCAATCACGGCAATGGTCTTGCTCATTGGCATTAAGAAATTTTAATGAGTCAAATTTAAAAATTAATTGAGATAAATTATACTTAAATAAATTATCATTGAAAGAGTACAAAGTAATACTATTCGACGGTGTTTGTAACTTATGCAATTCAAGCGTTAACTATATTATCGATCACGATAAGCATGATAAATTCAGATTTGCTTCTCTTCAGTCCGAAGCCGGACAAAAGCTTCTAAAAAAATTCGGTCTTGATCCTGATGACCTGTTTTCAATCATACTCATCGACGGCAATAAATATTATTCCGAAAGCAGCGCCATCATTCACATCTCAAAAGAATTCGGAGGAGTCTGGAAGACTTTGTCAATTTTTAAGATCGTCCCGCCGCCATTGAGAAATTTCTTCTATCGGATAATTGCAAAGAACCGTTACAAATGGTTTGGCAAAAAAGATTCGTGCAGAGTTCCGACTCACGAACTGAAGGAAAAGTTTTTAGGATAATTCCAAGCCCCATCCAGTTACACTTCTGTAGACTCCATTTCAGCTAATTTAAAGATATTATAGTGTCATTTGGAAATTTTCCGGTCAAAACTATTCTTGTGGGCCTTGAAAATATTCAGAGTAACAAGGCTTTTTAGAATATATGTTGATAAAAATTATTTTGGACGGCACTCTAAACAATTATTATCAATCTTTATGTTTGTGATCAATTATAAAACATCAATCAGTCTTTATTGGTAACCTACTCATCCTTTCTTTTCTGTTAAAAGTTTTTTATTGTTATTGGAATCTTGCAGCATAAATGAATATCAGGTATAAGCTTATTTTTTTTTATTTTCTTATTACATTAATATTTATAACCGGTTTATTTTCAATTCATAGACTTACTGAAAAATCAGCTCTACCATTCATAGTCCTTTCTGATAACAATAATATTTATTCCAATGATGATTATAAAGAAATCCGAAAAGGTAATCTAATTTTGGGAATAGACAATTTCCCCATCACAAATGTATCCCATATAGGTTTTATCATTGATACAAAACTTCCGGGTGAAACCGCAGAGATTAATTTTTCAGATGGAAATGGCAATTCATATGCAACTAAAGTTGAACTCGTTGATTTTTATAGTAATAATTTTTTTATAATAATAACTTTAATAATAGGGTTATCATTCTGGCTGGCTGGTGTTTATGTTATTTCAGCTACGCCTCGGGAAAAGACAGCAAGGATGCTCTGCCTGCTATTGGTTACTTTTGCTCTGGCAATTTTAACTCCTGCAGGTTACTCCGGAAGAGGCGTCAGTGATTGGTTGGGTTATCTAATAAAGATAACTCATCCACTTAGCTATATTTGGGGAAGTGTTTTCTTTCTTCACTTCTCTCTAATCTTTCCGGGAAGATTTTTATTAAAGCAGAAGTTAATACTCAATTTGCTTTATCTTACAGCATTTATCTTCAGCATCGCAATTGTTTACTCGTTCTTTATTTCATTAAGGGATTTGGATTTTCAATATTTGAAATTATATTACCACCTCTGGACCTCAACCCAATTATTTTTATTGTTGTCAGTGATAGCTTCAACTCTGATCCTGCCTCTGAAATATAAGAGATCAAAATCAAAGAACGAAAAAGCACAGCTCCAGTGGATATTCTGGGGTTCTGCAATTGGAGCAACTCCTTTTATTATTTTCCTGTTGATCCCTGATATCTTCGGACTGCCCTTTCTCTTTTTGGAAGAAATTGTTTTAGCTTTTCTGATTTTGATACCCGTATCGTTTGCAATTGCTGTCATAAAATTCCGGCTGTTCGACATAGAGGTTGTTATCAAAAGAAGTATTATCTATTCCCTGTTAATAACCATAATTATTTTTTTATACCTTGGCATAATTTATCTGCTTAGTAATTTTGCCAGCAGCATTATCGGAGAGGATGCTATATTTTTTAATGTACTGACAGCTATTCTCATTGCTTTGATTTTTAATCCGTTAAAGGACAAAGTGAAGAAATTTGTGGATTCTGCTTTTTACAAAGAAAAGTATTTTTTTGATGAAGCAATAAACAGGATTACCGGAGGAATGAAGGAATGCGAGACACTGAATGCTCTGGGTAAATTCCTTTCTGATGAGATCGGTAAATTAGTCCCCGTAAAATCCATAGCTGTTATAGTCAAAACATCCGATGGCAGTAGATTAAAAATTCTTGAACAGAAAAATTTTGATGAGCTTTCAAAAAATATTTTTGCTTTAAGAGTTAAAAAACTTTCATCCAAATTTAATCTGCCTTTCGCTTTAAAAAATAAGATTAACAGAGAAGTCGTGTTTGATTCATCACTTGAATTAGTTTTCAGGAAATGGAATATAAATCTTGTCATACCGCTGACTTTGGGTTCGAATGAAGTCATCGGAGCCTTAGTAATGGGTGATAAGCTATCAGAGCTGAAGTATTCTTCATCTGATGTCGAACTTCTTACCGCAATTGCTTCTTCAGCAGCCCTGGCTTTGAAGAAAATTCAGCTTCAGCAAAAACTGCTGCTCGAGGAATTGGAAAAGACAAAGCACAAAGAACTAAGCGAACTTAAGTCTTTCTTTGTTGCATCTGTATCTCACGACCTTAAAACTCCTCTTTCATCTATAAAAATATTTTCTGAGCTTCTCCGGAATGAAAAAATTTCAAGAGAAAAAAGCATTGAATATCTTGAGATCATCGAAGGTGAAACCGGCAGGTTAGAAAGAATGATAAATAATGTACTGGATTATGCCCGGATTGAAAGAGGTATTAAAAAATATACTTTGGAAAAAATCGATTTGAACCATATTCTAAATCGTGTATTGAATTTTATGAGTTATGAATTTATGATGAAGCAGTTTGAAGTTGAAAAAAATCTTTCTGAAAATGATATCTGTATCAACGGCAACATCGATGCAATAAATTCATTGATCCAAAATTTAATTTCAAATTCCATAAAATATTCTGACAAAACACGGTATATTAAAGTGAGTACTTCGGTAAAAAATAATATTTCCTGCCTGTGTATAGAAGATAAGGGAGTTGGAATTTCAGAAAATAATCTCAAAGAAATATTCAATCCTTTTTTCAGGGTTAATAGCGGCAGACCTGATAACATTAAAGGAGCAGGATTAGGATTATCCATTGTCAAACATATTTTAGATGCTCATAATGGAGTTATCACCGTCCAAAGTGAAGTAGGCAAAGGAAGTAAATTTGAAATAAGATTTCCGGGCTTGTAAGTCTTTGAGTTCACTGAGAACGTAAATTAAAGATCATAACTAAATTCATGTCAAAAAATGAAAACTAAATTATTGTTAATAGAAGATGACCCTGCTATACAAAAAGGAATAAAAGAAATGCTTGAGATTGAGAATTATGATATTATAATTTCTTCCGACGGCAACGCAGGATTTGATCTTGCACTTCAAAAAACCGCTGATCTGATTTTACTTGATATCAATCTTCCGGGAATGAGCGGTCTGGAAATATGTAAAAACCTGAGAATGAAAAATATAAGCACACCCATAATAATGTTGACTGCAAGAAGTGAGGAAGCTGATAAAGTGCTGGGATTAGAGCTTGGTGCAGATGACTACGTGACAAAACCATTTGGTGTGAAGGAACTGATCGCAAGGATCAAGGCAGTGATGAGAAGAAAGCATTCCATTGAAGAAGACTTCAGCACTTACTCTTTCTCAGATGTTAAAATTGATTTCAAGAAAATGGAAACCACAAAAGGCGAAACGAAAATTAAATTATCTTTGAAAGAATATGAACTGTTAAAATATTTTATAAAAAATACCGGCGATGTTATCTCACGGAATACATTGCTTGATGAAATATGGGGATATGAGGTATTTCCTACTACCAGAACTGTAGACAACTACATCTTAATGCTTCGCAAAAAAATCGAAACAAATCCTTCCACTCCAAAACACCTGCTGACTATGCATTCTTCGGGATATAAGTTTGTTACGTGAAACGTTTTACGTGAAACGTGAAACGTGAAATGTCAAACAGTCTTTGAAATTAAGTTAGATAATTTTGCGAAGAGTTTATTTAAAGGTTCGTTTAGATTTTCAATTTCGTTTAAAGTTATGTAATTGAGTTCGTAAGATATAATTAATTGAGTGTCAATTTCTACCAATGAAGATCTTGATATTTCGTAGAATCTTTTTCTTTCCTGTGGTGATTTCCTTGAAGAACCTTCCGACAAATTTGAAGAAATTGATATTGCTGCTCTCCTGATCTGATTTGTTATTCCAAACATTTCGTTTTTGGGAAAATTGTTAGTTAACGTATATAAAGATTTTATCAAATCAATACTTAGTTTCCAAACTTCCAAATTTTTGTGATTTAAATTTAGCATCATTTATCCTTTCATTAGTGTTCATTAATATTCATTAATATTTTCAAACCAACATAATTTAGCCCAATTCCAAAAACATTTCAACATCTAACCCGGTCTAACTAAGTTTAACATTTGACGTTTCACGTTTCACATTTGACGTTTCACGTTTGATGTTTGACGTTTCACGTTTGACGTTTCACATTTGACGTTTCACATTTGACGTTTCACGTTTGACGTTTCACGTTTCACATTTCACGTTTGACGTTTCACATTTGACGTTTCACATTTGACGTTTCACATTTGACGTTTCACGTTTGACGTTTCACGTTTCACATTTGACGTTTCACGTTTCACATTTGACGTTTCACGTTTCACGTTTCACATTTCACGTTTCACATTTGACGTTTCACGTTTCACGTTTCACGTTTGACGTTTCACATTTGACGTTTCACGTTTCACGTTTCACATTTGACGTTTCACGTTTGATGTTTCACATTTCACGTTTCACATTTCACGTTTCACATTTGACGTTTCACGTTTCACGTTTCACATTTGACGTTTCACGTTTCACATTTGACGTTTCACGTTTGATGTTTCACGTGAAACGTTTTGACATTTTTTTGACAATTGATTTACATTTTTCTGACATTTCAGATTTCCATCCTGAATAATTTTGTACAGTTCAAAACTAAATTATCCTGGAAACAGGAAAAGGAGAAATCAAAATGAAAACATTGCAAAAAATCTTAATTACAATGGTAGTTGTAATGAACCTAAGTCTTCAGAGTATTCAAATTAAAGCTCAGGGAAGTGAGATAACTTTTGAAAACCTCACAACCGGATCAAACATTAAAGAAGTTAAATCCCAACCGAAAGATTCTTTAATTCCCAATGATCAAATTAAAGATATTAAAACCTTCCAAGACAATAATTTATTAAAATTGAATAATAAAAGTAAAAAGGAAAGTAAAAAACTTTATATATCTCTTGGTTCGGGTATCAGCTTTGCACGACTTTATAGCTCACAAAAAGGAGGTATAAATTTGCAATTCAATGTGATTAAAATAATGTCTTCAACACACGCCATCAGAGGTGATATCCAGTTTTCACATAATCCTTCCAATAATAACAACAATTATTCTTATGGCAGCAATGAAGGAGGTTCATACAATAACTATGCAGCAAAGTTCGATTTCTTATTAGGAAAGTTCAGATCAGATTCTGAAATCAATGGATATTGGATATTGGGTGGAGGATTAAATGTATTTAAGCAGACTGATACCAAGTATACTTATAAAGAATTTGATCATTCAACCATGTCGTATACAGGCAAAACAATTACATATACTGCTGAACATAAAGCAGAAAAATTTATAAACCTGGAATTTGGTGGCGGTTTAAGAATCAAGGTCAGCGAAAAAGTCAACCTGTATGGTGAAGCACAATATAGTTTTCCATTAATACACATGGGAAGCTATGGTGGAATTGTAATGCTTCAACTGGAAAAGGAATTTCAGAATATTTATTTTATTAAACTTAAAATAAAAGGAGATTCCGAAAATGTCAGAAAGAAAACATTTATC
>JAWXBH010000039.1:0-28921 GCA_034439935.1 bacterium | reverse complement strand
TTTAACTTTTAACTTTTAATTGTATTCCATAATTTAACCAAAATATTAAATCCTGTTATGAAAACTTTCAACAAATTTGTTCTGTCATTCACACTTCTCATAAATCTTATATTCATCACAACAGATTCAAATTCAACAACGATCAATGTCGCTGTTTCCAACTTTACATTCAGTCCTCTGACATTTACAATTGCTGTTGGCGATACAATTAAATGGAACTGGGTTAATGGAAACCACACGACAACTTGTGACGGATCCCCATTCACAGGAAGACCTTCGGGAGCCCCGGGTTGGAATTCGGGCATCAATTCAACATTAACTTCATACAAATATGTCGTAACTGTTCCCGGGTTATATAGCTACAAATGTATATTTCATGCCCCCGGTATGGCAGCCAATTTCACTGCTGTAAATATGTATGTCAGCTTGAATCTCACAACTATCATTGAAGGTTTGTGGAATGGTACCACCATGGTACGCGATACAGTTAATACTTTCCTTCGGGCTTCATCATCGCCCTATCAAAAAATCGATTCAGCAAAACTTTATTTAGATAATACCGGAAATTCGTCTGTATATTTTACACACGCAGCTTCGGGATTGTATTTCATTGTAGTAGATCACAGGAATTCAATTCAGACCTGGAGTAAATTTGCATACCCATTCAACAGTAGCTCAACAATAACTTATAATTTTACAACAGCGGCTGATAAAGCATTCGGAGATAATCTGAAGCTTAAATCCGGGAGGTTCACCAACTTTAGCGGAGATCGGAATCAGGATGGATCTGTAGATGTCACAGATCTTGTAGCTACTTACAATGACGCCAATAATTTTATAACGGGATATGTGCTTTCCGACATGAACGGAGACTCGTTCGTTGATGTAGCAGATAATGTTATTGTTTATAATAACATGATAAATTTTGTAGTTGTAATGAGACCATAAAACAAACATTTTCTTTAAAACCGCGTAACTGTATTTATGTAATATTAAACCCTCCTGCTTGCCCGGCAAAGTATTACTTTTGTGAATTAAGGAATATTTAAAAGCTCAAAAAATTCTTAGAAACGAATATATACTTGACAATGTTCAAACAATTAAAGTATTTTGTCAAACAAAATCATACCCACTATGTATAATTCCAAAATTTTCATCAGGATCATCTTTCCTATATTAATAATAATTTTAACAGCCCGTCTAACTTTTTCACAGTCGAATTCAGTATTCGGTCAGAATAAAGTTCAGTACAAGGAATTTCACTGGAAGTATCTTCAGACTAAGCACTTCGATGTTTACTTTAGTCAAGGCGGAGAAAAGCTTGCAGAATTCACAGCACATGAAGCAGAGAAAGCCCTGAACAATCTTACCGATAACGTTGATTACCGTATCAGCAACAGAATTCCGATAGTGGTTTACAATTCACACAATGATTTTCAGCAGAATAATGTAGTCGATGAATATCTTCCGGAGGGAGTTGGAGGAGTAACAGAACTATTCAAGAACAGGATCAATGTTCCGTTTGAAGGTGATTATGAAAAATTCCGTCACGTCATTCACCATGAGCTTGTTCACGCGTTCATGAATGACATGTATTACGGCGGCTCGATCCAAAATATTATTTCGAAGAACATTTCTCTTCAGTTTCCATTATGGTTCAGCGAAGGTATGGCTGAAGTGCAGAGTCTTTACGGACTGGATAAAGAGACTGACATGTTTATGCGTGATGCAACGATCAATAACTATGTCGCGCCTTTGGAATACATCAGTGGATATTTTTCTTACCGCGGCGGTCAGAGTTTCTTTGCCTTTCTTGCGGACACTTATGGAGAGGATAAGCTTGGAATACTCATGAACAACATAAAGACCTTTGGGGATGTCGAACAGGGATTCATAGAAACTTTTAAATTGAATCTTGAGCAGCTTGATGAAAAGTGGCAGTCTTATCTCAAGAAGATGTACTGGCCGGATATTAAGATCAGAGAAGATGTAAAAGACTTTGCAAAGCAATTAACAAATCATGAAACAGACGGAGGATATTATAATGTATCTCCTGTAATATCACCGGACGGAAGCAAGTTCGCATTCATTTCAAACCGGGATGATCTCTTTGATGTATTTATTGCAAAAACAAGAAATGGCGAGATCATTAAAAAAGTCATCGAAGGAAACAACTCATCTGATTTTGAAGAGCTTCATATACTCACACCTGGATTATCATGGTCTCCTGACGGACGCAAGCTTGCCATCAGCGTTAAAGCGGGTAATCAGGATGCTATATATGTAGTGGATATCGCCAGCGAGGACAAGACTGAGCTTCCGCTGAACTTTGACGGAATATTTTATGTATGCTGGTCACCGGTCGGCAACAAGCTGGCATTTATAGGCAATAAAGGAGATGAGTCAAATTTATACGTATATGATCTCAAATCAAAAAAACTCGAATCTTTAACTGATGATGCTTTCTCCGATGCAAACCCAACATGGGCACTTGACGGAAAAAGTATTTTCTTTACTTCAGATAGGGGAAATTATATTGATCAGTCAAAAATGCCTAAAGATATCAAGATGTGGAAATATGATTATTCAAACAAGGATTATTACAGGATTGATATTGATACAAAAGCAATGATAAGACTGAGTGATTCAAAAGATTCAAAGGAAGGTTACGCACAGATAAGTGCTGATGGCGAGAAAATATTGTTCGTTTCCGATAAGAATGGTATAAGCAATGTTTATCTGCGTGAGACAGATTCTGCCGGAAATTATATTGACAAGCCGATCACAAACTCTCTAAACCCTATCACGCAGATCTCAATGTCAAAAGATGGCAAGAAGCTGTTATTCGTTTCTCTTAATAAAGGAGCATACGATATTTTTTCAATTGATAATCCTTTGGAAAGGAATATAGGACTGGAGGAGCTTGAACTTACAGAGTACGCTAAGAAGCTTAAGGATTTTGAGGAAAAATTCGGATGGAAGAATAACTCTGAATTCAATGACACTATGAGCCTTACACATAAAGAGTTGTCAACACTTGGTGATTCGCTGAATGGTATTACAAGTGTCGATGGGATCGCCGATTCAAGCAGCTTAACGCCTTCTGATAAGGTTGCTATTGATTCCCTTGAATCTCTCAATGATCAGGATACTTTAAAAATGTACGGAGATGATGTCAAAATAAGTTTTGCTGATATTGAAAAGGGTCCTGCAATTGATAACGACAGCATCTATATAGATAACCTGAATTTTAAGGTTGCTGATAATGTGAATAATGACGGATCATTTAAAATAAAAAACTACAAGATAAAATTTTCACCTGATCTTGTTTATGGAAATGCCAACTATACATCGTTCTACGGCGTGCAGGGAGTTGCTCAGATAGCATTAAGCGATATGCTTGGTAATCACAGAATATATGTGCAGACCTCTTTGGTAATAGACTTAAAGAACAGTGATTACGCTGCCGCATATTATTATCTTCCAAAAAGAATTGATTATGGATTTCAGTTATTTCATACAGCCAGATTTGTAAATTACGGTAACGGTTTTTTTGATAATTTATATCGCTATCGAACTATTGGAGGAAACGTTTCAGCTTCATACCCGATATCAAGATTCAAAAGATTTGACGGCGGACTTTCCGTGCAAAATATTTCCAGAGAAAATCTTGATAATACTGCAGAACCAATCACAAAGAAGACATTACTCATCCCATCACTAAGCTATATTTATGACAATACATTGTTCGGTTATACTGCTCCAATTTCAGGATTAAGATATAACTTAACCGCCTTTGGCTCACCAAAATTAGGAAAAGAAGGGATCGGATTCGGATCATTACTTGCTGACATCAGAAATTACATCAAGATCAGCGATGATTACACTTTTGTTACAAGACTTTCCGGAGGAGCCAGCATAGGTCCTAATCCTCAGAGATTCTTTATCGGAGGAACAGAAAATTGGATAAACCGTGAATATGAAAATTCCAATGTTCCTATTTCCAGCATTGAGGAGTTTGCGTTTCTGTCACCCGGTCTTCCACTTAGAGGCTTTAATTATGATAGAATGTCAGGTTCAAAATATTCCATCCTGAACCTTGAGCTGAGATTCCCATTATTCAGATACTTAATATTCGGAGCACTTCCACTTGGATTTGCTAACATACAGGGAGCAGCATTTATAGACGCAGGAACAGCTTGGTCGGACAACAAAGCACTAAAGCTTGTAAATAGGGTTAACGGAAAGATTCAGACCAATGATCTGTTACTTGGAACGGGATTTGGAGCAAGAGCAAATTTATTCGGATTCCCGTTCATGTTTGATGTTGCATGGAATTATAACCTGAACAAGTTCTCAAGTCCGAAGTATTACATTTCTCTCGGATATGACTTCTAAGCCAATTACTGGCAGACAAAAAAAAACCGTAAATCAGATTTACGGTTTTTTTTTTGACTAATAAATTTCTTACTCTTTAGGCTTCCGGAACTTCTTCTGCGGTTTTTTCTTCAACAGCTTCCGGTAGTTCGCCTGAATCCTTTACAACATTAACTTTAATATTTGCTATAACAGATGACTGAAGCTTTACTCCAACTTCATGCTCACCGAGAGATTTTATCTGTTCCTTAAGAATGATCTTCTTTCTGTCGATGTCTTCAAAGCCTTTTGCTTTAAGTTCATCAAAGATCATTTGAGCAGTAACCGAACCGAACACCTTATCATCTTCACCGGTTTTCATTTTAAAAGTAATAGTATGTTTAGATAACTCGGTAGCCATGCTATTAGCTTCATCAACGAGCTTCTGAATTTTTTTGGAACGTTGCTTCTTTACCTCTTCATGAATTTTTAATGATGACTTGTTTGCAGAAGTAGCAATTCCGTTAGGAATAAGGAAATTTCTAGCATACCCGTTTTTTACTACAAGAACCTGGCCTTCATCTCCAAGGAGATCGTGATCTTTTTTTAGTATTATTTTCATTTGATTTATTTCTTAAATAAGTAAGGGTGATATATTACCACCACCCTTTATTTCAAAATATATTTTATTATTATTTCTTGATTAAATCAGAGTCTTCCGGAGAAAGTAAAGCATCAAAAGAATCATCGGTAAATGTTGTTATGTCTTCATCCTTTTCAACACCATTTCCTGTTCCTCTTTTATTAAGAAACTGAATTCTTCTTGCTTTGATCTCAACTATTGTCCTGTTAGTACCATCTTCCGTTTTAAAAGTTCGGCTTTGTAATTCACCATCTACCAGAACAGCATTTCCTTTTTTCAGCCTGTCTTTACAACTGTCTGCGAGCCTGTTCCATGCAACTATACCAACATAGCAAACATCTTCTTTCCATTCTTCATTTTTGTCTTTAAATCTTCTGTTACTTGCAATTGAAAAGTTAACCACCGGAGTACCAGAGGTAGTTTGTCTGAAAATTGGATCTTTAGTTAAGTTTCCTGCTATTACAACAGAATTTAGTTCGGGCATCTTGTAGTCAGCCATGTAATTCCTCCAGAGTATATAGTTTTTTTATAATTTTTTAATTTGGTTAATTAATTATTTAACGACGGCTTCTTTTGCAGTCTCTTTTACCGGTGTTGCGGCTTTTACAGTTTCCTCAACCGGTTTAGCTTCAGCAGCTTCTTTAGCGGCAGCGTTGCTGAGCTCTAATTTTTCCTTAGCTTCATCATACTTTGACTGGAGTATAGCCTTATTCTTAAAATGCTCTTCCTTCTCTGTTTTTGTTTTAGGAGATACAAATATAGTAAGATATCTCAGGATATTTTCGTCGAGCTTATAAGTACGTTCGATCTTGGATATCAGCTCGGGTGATGAATGAATTTCAAAACAAACGTAAAAACCATTCAACCTTTTATTCAGGGGATAAGCTAATCTTTTTCTTCCCATTCTGTTAACAAGAACAATTTCAACTTCATTCTTTGAAAAAAATGATTCGTACTTTTTAATTTCCTCTTCAATTGCCGCATCTTCTAAATTACCATCAATGATGATATACGACTCGTAAAACTTTTTCTGCAAATTATTATATTTAATTGTTATTTTTTATGAAGTTACAAATATATTACGATTATCGGTAAAAATCAATATAAAACCATTAGATTATCAGATTCCCTGATTGCAGAGTTTACTACTATTAAATACATTTAATTTTTCTAACCTTCAATTATTTAGTAATTTAAAATAATGTTAGAAGAATAAGACTTATTCGTTATAAAAACAATTTTCCTTAAATTTGATAATGTAATGTGCGGGAGGCGGGACTTGAACCCGCACGCCTTGTGAGCGCCACCCCCTCAAGATGGTGTGTCTGCCAGTTCCACCACTCCCGCAGGTAATCAATAATTTACTCATTAATGACGGGAGATTCAATTTAGAAATCAGGTATACAATTATTTTTTGAAAACAAATCCTTGCTCAAAAAAATATTTTCAAATTGTTTTTCCTTTTTTGATAATTATCTATAAAATGGTTTTACTCTGTACCCAAATACAGAATGATTTAAAAACTATGGTATTGATTATTTGTTATAAACATTTTAACTTGCAAACGATTCGCAACACAACTATGATATCAAAGATAAAACATAATCTTGCAATTAAACTGGATTCGATAGGATTTATAGCGTCGACACTATGCGCTATACACTGTGCCGTTATGCCGTTTATATTTATATTCTTGGCATTCTATGGTCTTCAGTTCTTTGCTAATCCCATATTTGAATTCATTTTTATTTCTCTTAGCGTTGTAATAGGGGTATTCACTTTCAGTCATGGATATTTTAATCATCATAGGAGGTTATACCCTTTTCTCATATTTGCAAGCGGTTTGATTGTAATTTTCACGGGTCACTTTCTTTTCCACGATCACGGACATAAGGGAACAATCTCCGCCGATGAAATAATATTACTTGTGATTTCCCCTATAGGTGCGATTATGGTAGGATTAGGACATTACTTTAATAGAAAATATTCCAAGCATAACACCAAAGTCTGCCAACATTAACTTAAATTACAGAAGCCATGAATAAGCTGAGATTTGTAATGCTTCTTCTTTTGATCCTCAGAACATTAACACTTTCCTCACAGACATCACAACTTTCCGGAACAATAGCTGATGAGAAGGATCACGGAATTCAGTTCGCCAATATCTCCATACACGAGTTATCATTATCCACCATCAGTAATGAGAATGGTAGTTATTTTTTTTCTTCTATCCCCCGTGGTGAATACTACTTAAATGTCACAAGAACCGGATACGATAACAGAACAGTTTTGGTAATTATTAATTCTGAGGAAGTTTATCTCAATATACCTCTTGAGAAAAGTTTGATTGAAACACCATCTATAGATGTTACTGGCTCTTTCAACGCTACAGACATTTCCAATTCGACTTTTTCAATAACATCTATAGGACCGCGTGCATTGAGCAGAATACGAAGTCAGAACATTGCATCAACAATACAGAATGTTCCGGGCGTAAATAATTTTTCCACTGGAAATTCAATCGGCAAGCCTGTAATCAGAGGACTATCCTCACAAAGTGTGATAATTGTTCATGACGGAGTAAAACATGAATCACAGCAATGGGGTGATGAGCACGCTCCGGAGATTAGCATGTTCGACCTTGAAAGAATAGAAATACTGAGAGGTCCTGCGAGCCTGGTTTATGGTTCCGACGGCATTGGCGGTGTAGTAAACTTGATTTCAAAGCCTATGATCTTTTCATCCGGCAAAAAAATGTTTACTTACGGAGATATTGATCTTAACGGATTTTCAATGAACAATGAAGGTGCAGGCAATCTGATGCTTGGCATCGGCACAAAGAATTTCGGTATAAAAGGATATGCAGGTTTCAGAAAAGGACAGGATATCAAGACTCCGGAAGGTGAACTGACAATTCAGATACCTGAAGGAGAAAGAATTATACTCGGCGGAAAACTTTTTAACTCAGGGAATAACGAATTTGAGGCAGGATCAAAACTCGGATTTAAGAGCAAGTTAGGAACAATTAATGCGGAGTGGCAGAATTTCAAAAGAGAACTTCAGATACATGAAGATCCTGAAGAGGAATTTGAAGCAACTCCAAATCAGAAGATCATTACTAATCATTTTGAAGTAAAAGGAAGTTTTTATGTAAATGAGAACTTACGGCTTGAACCAATGCTTTCATACGAAGTACAGGACAGAAAAGAATTTGAAAGCATTGCTGATAAAGACATTGATAACCCGGTGCTGAATCTTGATCTGAAAATTTTTCAAGGAGACCTGAGATTGAATCACACATATATCAAAGATGTTGAGGGAACGGTTGGTATTGGAATTCAGACTATGGACAACAAAACACTCGCGATAGAAAAGTTAATTCCGAATTATACAGCTTCATCTTACGGAGTATACATTTCAGAAAAGATCGAGAAAAAACATTTTGCATTTTCGATCGGAGGAAGATATGATAATAAAACACAGAACATAAAGGAAACAGTTTTTGAAAAAGATGAGAACGGTGTTGCCATAAAGACCGTATTTCCCAGGGATTTAAAGTTCAGCTCCTTTTCAGGATCGGCAGGGTTTGTTTACAAACCAGTTACCCAGATTGATCTGTTTACAAATCTCGGAACGGGCTGGAGACCCCCATCTGAGTTTGATCTTTATGCCGACGGAGTACATGAAGGCACAGGCAGATTTGACCGGGGTCTTATTACAAATGATTCATTACTTGATCCCGAATCCGAACGCTCGTTAAACATTGACGCGGGTACAAGAATAAGAACGAAATACTTCAGCGGTGAAATTTCTGTTTTCAGGAATATAATAAATAATTTTATATACCCTTCGCCTACGGGTGAAGTTGATTCCGCAAGCAATCTTCCGGTTTATGACATCAAACAGGCAAAAAGTTCATTCATTGGTTTTGAATACAGCCTGCAGTTTCAGCCGGCAGAATGGGCGCTGCTTTCATTCAGGGGAGATTTTGTCCAAACAAAAAACAGGCAAACCAATGATCCAATACCTTTCACTCCCCCTTCGAAAACAATTATTGAACTTAAGCTTCAGAAAGATAATTTAGGAAAACTGTTCAATCCTTACATAACAGTGTCATCAAAATTTGTTGCGGCTCAGAATGAAGTGGATCCGTTAGAAGCGCCGAGCAAAAGTTATACACTTTTAGGCGCGGGAATTGGCTTTGATTATATACTTTCAAGTTCGGTCACTTCCATCGATTTTTCTGTAACAAATCTGACCAACGAAAAATATACAGACCATCTGAGCAGATACCGATATTATGCAATGAATCCCGGAAGAAGCTTTAATCTGAAGATAACAGTACCGTTTCAGTTCTAAGATTATCAGATTGATTTGATTGTCAGATTAACTTTCAACTTTTAACTTTCAACATTCAACTAAATGTGAATAACGATTTATTAAAAAAATATTCTGAAGTAACAGATCTTATTCAAACCGAATTTGTAAGAAATACAGACAAATACGGATCTAAGATAAAATGCAGAGAGGGTTGCTCACTATGCTGTCATCAGTTATTCAGGATAACTGAGCTTGACGCTTTTATCATCAAAGACCATGTAAATAATATTTCAATCGAAGAGAGAAATATTCTGAAAGAGAAAGCAACTGAATATATAAAGTTGTTTGATTTGAATGATAAAATAAAACCTCCCTGTCCAGCACTTAGTGATGAAGGAAGCTGTACTATTTATGAAGGCAGACCGGTGATATGCCGAAGGTTCGGACCTCCTGTATATGATTATAAAAATCCCGGGAAGATATTTTCATGTGAGCTTAACTTCAGCAAAGGCGAAGAAATTGATGACATAGAATTAATTCCAAATCAGACTTTCATTGGAAAGAAATGGGATGAACTGAAAACAGAATTTAACATTGTAACCGATGCAAAAGAAAATGCCTCCACAACAATTGCGGAGGCATTATTAAATTCCTGAAGCAATAAAATTATTTATTTCTATAAGAGATCTTTTTAGGAACCGTAAACTGTCTCATACCTTCAACCGAACCTATAAATCCAAATCCACTTTGCTTAATTCCAACCCAGGGAGTTCCTGAAACACCGCCGATACCCTGATTCACACCTATCATTCCGGATTCAACTTTCTGAGCGATCTGCTTTCCTTTTTCAAGATTCTTTGTCCAGACAGTTGCACCCAGACCGAACGTTGTGTCATTTGCCTTTTCAATTGCTTCTTCGGCACTCTTAACTTTCTGAATGCATATTACAGGACCGAATGTTTCCCGTGTCATTATATCATGCTTTTCAGTAACATTGGTGATTACAGTAGGCTGAATAAAAAATCCATCGCCCTCCATTTTTTCACCACCGAATAAAACCTTCGCGCCTTTTCTTCTGGCTTCATCGATCTGATTCAGAACGTGCGTTCTCTGATTTTCACTTACCATTGGTCCCATATCAACTTCATCAAAGCCGCTACCTACCCTGTATTTTTTTACTTCCTCAAGAACAAGCTTTTCAAATTCAGACGCGATCTTATCTTCAACATAGATCCTTTCGACAGAAACACAGACCTGTCCTGAATTTCTTAAAGAGCCGTGAACAGCATAAGGAACAGCTTTTTTAAGATCAGCATCCTTAAGTATTATCATCGGATCCTTTCCGCCAAGTTCGAGAACCAGACGATTAAGATTTTTAGAACAGACTTCCATTATTCTTTTACCGACAGCCTGTGATCCTACAAATGCAACCATATCGATATCAGAATTTATAATAAGTTCACCCACTTCTTCAGCGCCCTGAAGTAAATTTATAACTCCTTTAGGAAGGTATCTGTTATAAATTTCATAAATTGCTTTACCTGTAAGCGGTGTATTTTCAGACGGCTTGAACACTACCGTGTTACCCATTAAGATCGCAGGAGTCAACAGAGATTCCGGCATATCAACAGGAAAATTCCACGGTGTTATCACTGCCACTGCTCCCAAAGGTATTCTGTAAACTTCAGTCACAAGATCCTTTTCCTTATGGATTTCTGTTTCCGCTGCAAGCTCAGCAATTCTGATATTTTCTTCTATAGCATAAGCTGTTCCTTCACATTCACCAACGGCAGATTTATACAGCTTTCCCATTTCTTTTGTAATGAGCTTGCCGATAGCATTTTTCTCTTTGTGAAGATCTCTTGCAATATTTTTGAACAATGCAATTCTCTTTTTTAAAGGAGTCTTGCTCCAAACCTTGAATGCTTTTCGCGCCAGCTTTACACCTGATGCAATCTCTCCCGGCGATGAACATTTAATCTTCTCAATTAAGCCACCTGTTGCAGGATCAATATCTAAAATGAATTTCCTCATGTTATGCTAAAATATATTTATATTTATAAAAACTTTTTAAAGAATGATAATACACCCTGCTTCCATGCAATCCGGTGAGTGACACCGGTGCCTTGCTGAATTGTATGTTTATTTTCAAGATACCATTTATAAGATCTGATTAACGCCTGCGAGTTTGAATATTTCGGATTCCATCCAAGCTGAGTCTGTGCCTTTTCTATGGATACGAAAGAATCTGTATCAGCGGTTCCGTATATCCATTTATACAAAGGGGAAACGTTAAGTATTTCAAAAAGTCTTAATGCAGATTTAACAAGTTTGGCAGGTGTAGGCATAACTCTGGCTCCGGTTCCTGCATATTCACACATTGCTCCGACATCTTCATTAACTGTTTTAAATTCCTTCGCGCCCACATTGAAAGTGTCATTGACCTTTTCAAGGGGAAGTGTCGCGGCAAGAAGTATTGCATCGACAAGGTCTTCAACTTCAAAAAGCTGGTAACGGTTTTTACCGTTGCCGATGATAGGAATTTTAACGCCGGACTCCACCCAGTCATACAATATCTGGAACACCCCAAGCCGTGCAGTGCCGATAAAACTCTTCGGTCTGAAAATGCATATCGGCAGACCTTTCTTCCGGTATTCTTCGCAGATCTCTTCAGCTCTTACCTTACTTTCCCCGTAGGCACCCACCCCATGCATTGGATGAGTTTCGTAAAGCGGATGAACATCCGGAACACCATAAACCGCGGTTGAAGAAATATGAATGACTCTGTTCACTTTATTCTCCAGTGAACTCTCAAGCACGTTCCATGTACCTTCAATGTTAGTTTCATAAATATCCTTTTTCTTCCACAATGGAAGAGCGGCGGCACAGTGAATCACAACATCGACGCCTTTCATCATTTCATCCATCTGTTTTTTATCACGCACATCACCATAAATACATTTTATGTTTTTGTCATACTCTCCGTTTTCAAATTTGGCTATATCAAAGAATGTGCATTCACTGAATTCTGTGATCCTGTTAACTTTTTGAGAAATATGAAACCCGAGAAATCCCGCTCCACCTGTAACTACAATTTTCATTCTTTTGATCTGATTTAATTAGATTAATATGCTCCGTAAACTTTTATATGACTACTTCTTACTGAGGAGAATTCCGTTGAAAGAAAATTATATACGATCTCTGCAATATCTTCCGGCTTTACCCATTTCTTAATATCATCAGCACTTCCCCATTCCCTGTTGGCAGGTGTATCCATAATGCCGGGAATAATTGTATTACAGCGGATGTTCAGGTTCTTCATTTCTTCACTGACTGTATCCATAAGATTTATCACACCGGCTTTGGCAAATGAATACGAGAATCTATTTGGTGAAGGTTCAATACCGGCGATAGCGCCGATCGAAATAATTCTGCCGTAATTATTTTTTTTCATGTATTTAAGAACATCTCTTGTGAAATAGAATGTTGAGTTAAAATTCAGCCTGATCATTTTTTCAAGCTCCTGAGAAGTAAGCTCTTCAACGGATGACGGCGCACCAATACCTCCAACAGTATTAATAAGGAAATGAATATTTCCGTGTTCATAATCAGCGACCTTACTGACGAATTCCCTTACTGAACTTTCATCGGTAGCATCGCAATTGAAAGCAAAGATCTTTTTAAGTTTGAATTCATCTCCTTCAGATTTCAAGGAAGAGTCAAAAACATCATTAAATTCTTCGAGAGTTCTTGCCGGAACATATACTTTCATGCCTTCACGGGAGAGTTTATTAACGATGATCCTTCCGAGAGCACCGGTTCCGCCTGTGACGATCGCTACTTTTTCATTAGATATTTTCATACTTTATGCAAAACAGATCTTTCCCTGATAAACATTCTTATTACCTCCGGTAACTTTTGGCATACTGCTCTTATTTCCCATTATCAGATCGTTTGCAAGCACAGCAAATAGAACTGCTTCCTTATTATCTTCATTAATGCCATTGTCTTTTAAGACTCTTACTTCAGATTTGTTAAAAAAAAATCTTAAATAATTCATCAAGGTTTTATTCTTTGCTCCGCCGCCGCTGACAATGAGTTCATCAACAGCAAAAGACTTAAGATTGTAATGAATGGTATAAGCAGTGAATTTAGTAAAAGCGGCAATGAGATCAATTGGTTCAGCTTTTCTGAATTTCTTTATAACATCGTTGACAAACTCCGCACCGTAATATTCCCTACCGGTTGACTTGGGAAATTTTCTTTTATGGAAATTATCTTTTTTACACAGATAGCTGAATAAATCATTTGCTACATTACCCCGGGAAGCAATGAGCCCGTTATTATCATATTTTTTATTGAAATACTTTTTACAAAGAAAATCGATCATCATATTACCGGGACCAGTATCCGAAGCGATGACCTGATCAAGAGTACAGTTTTTTTTAAGATAGGTTGCATTGGAAATTCCTCCGATGTTTACAAACGCGCGGTTCTTGGATTTACTATTGAAAAGAATGTAATCAAGATAAGGTGCAAGCGGAGCACCGTGACCGTTTGCAGAAACATCTGCTGTCCGGAAGTCTCCAACGGTGAGGATACCTGTTTCATTGGCAATAACAGAAGGATCACCAATCTGCAAAGTTGAGCGTGAATTAAATCCAAATAGTTTTTTATTGACCGGAAAATGGTAAATTGTTTGCCCGTGAGAACCTATCAAGTCTATATCGTTTTTAGTAAGCTTATTTCTTAAAATGAATTTATTTACAGAGTCAGCAAAAAATCTTCCCAATATAAAATTCAGTTTACAAATTTCTTCAACATTACTTTGTAATTTTGAAGAACATTTTAAAACAAAATTTTTCAGTGTATTGCTGAAAGGAAAAGATTCGAAGCCGATGACTCTTAATTTAGTGGAAGCTCCGTAACCGGATACTTTAATAAGAACTACATCAACAGCATCAACAGATGTCCCCGATAACACACCGATCACCAGTTTATCTCTTTTATTATAACGCGAAAGATAATTTTTCATTAACGTAACAAATATAATTTAAATACGAATTATAATCTATGAATTTAGCCGTATGCTTTTTGTTTTCAATGAAATGAATTAACTTTGAAAATGAATTTAAATAATACCATTTATTTTGAAATTAATTTTTAGGATTTTCGCTCAAATCTAAATACACCATATAATGGAAGAATTTTCAATTGACATAAAGCATCATGAAAATATTACGATACTTAATTTAAACGGATTTCTTGATGCCCATACATCAGTGGAATTGGAAACATGTTTTGAGGAAATCATTTCCAAAGAAAATTACAGGATAATAGTAAACTTCGAAAAGCTGTCATATATAAGCAGTGCGGGGCTTGGAGTTTTCATGGCGTTCATAGAAGCAGCAAGGGATAACGCGGGAGATATAAAGCTTTGCGCAATGAGCGATAAGATCTACAATATCTTTGACATGCTGGGTTTTCCGATCCTGTTCGAGATATACAAAGAGCAAAAGTCAGCCATTGAAAAATTCAGCTAATTGAGAATCGTATGAACAGCTCAGATAAAATATTATTTACGAGTTCAACGAAAAACCTTTCGTTGCTTAGAGACTTCATCGAAGCAAAGGCGATCGCATTCGGATTTGATGACAGCACGATAAATCAAATCGTACTATCAGTTGACGAAGCTTGTACTAACATAATTAAGCACGCACATAAGTATGATGAGAAGGAAATGATCGAAGTTGAGACCAAGCCGGAGAAAGGACAATTTAAAATCATAATGAAGTACAAGGGAAACGGCTTTAATCCAAACGACATTCACAATCCCGACATGAAAGATTATTTCAATGATTTCAAGGTCGGCGGTCTGGGAGTACCTATCATGAAGAAATTCATGAGCAAGATAGAATTCGTTCACATGAATTCAGATTACAATTACCTGACACTCACCAAGTCCTTACAGAGCTAACTTACACTTGCCCGGCATAAATGGATAATCATAATCCCGCACAAAAACAGCTCGAACTAAATTCACTCATAGAATTCTCACAGCTCATCAGCAGCAAACTTGACCTTAAATATATTCTCAATAACATTCTTCTGAGCATAATGGGAAAGATGCTCATCTCAAAAGGCATGATCATTCTTAAAAATGGTCAGGACATGAATCAGAATGCTTATACAATAGAAGCTGCAAAAGGCATTAATTCCAAGCTTATCAATACTGTAATTGAAGCTGAGTTTCCCAAGCTTTCAGTGTTTGACTCCGGTGACTTTGAAAAGGATAATGAATTTTTAAGCAAGTATAATTTCAATTACTATTTTAAGATTTATTTTCAGAATAAATTACTTGGACTGCTTTGCTTCGGTAAAAAACTTAACAATTCAGAACTTGCAAAAAACGAAATCATATTCATTGAAACACTCCTTAATATTTCATCCTCAGCAATAGAGAATACCATCAAGTTCACTGAGGTCAGCGAATTGAACAGCAGTCTCAACAATAAAATACGTCAGCTAAAATCATTATTTGAGCTTGGCAAGGAATTCAATCTTAACTTTGTAAATAAAGAAAACATTATAAAGCTGCTAAACTATACGCTGCTTGGTAATTTCGGAATACGTGACTTCGTTATAATTTCTAGAGACCGCACAGGTAAATTTCATCTGCTAAAAGATAACAAAAATCTTGACCTTGAAAAATTCGAACTTGAAAAACTTTTCCCTGAGGGAAAGTTACCGGCTGAATTCAGTTCAACGATACGTATCAACTCTGAAAACGAAATTCCATTCATAAAGTATTTAGCTGGTAAAGGGTTCGAGCTCTTTGTCCCGACTCTCATAAAAAATCAGATCGATAATATCATCTGTCTTGGAAGAAAACTTAACAATACATCTTACAGCGAGTCTGACATAGAATTTCTCGAATCGATTGTTAACCTGTCACTGATTTCAATTCAGAACTCAGATCTGTTCAGGGAATATCTTGACAAGCAGAAGATCGAGAACGAGCTGAAGATAGCCCGGGAGATACAGCTTGCGCTGCTTCCACAGACAATACCGTTCGTTAATGGTTATGAACTTGCCGCCGACAACATTCCGGCGTTACAAGTCGGGGGGGATTATTACGATCTGATAAAGCTGACTGAAACAAAGACCGCGATCGTCATTGCAGATGTATCGGGTAAAGGAACACCTGCTTCGCTGCTGATGGCGAATATACAGTCAGCAGTTCATTCTTATCTGAAGCTTTATGAAGAAGGGGCATTTGATCTTTCTAACGTCACAGAAAAGATCAACGAGCTTATCTATGAAAATACATCATCCGAAAAATTCATTACCTTCTTCTGGGGAATACTTGATTCAGAAAAAAATATTTTCGAATATATAAACGCCGGTCACAATCCCCCTTTCCTTTTAAAGAAAGAAAGAATAATTCCGCTGACCGAAGGCGGATTCATAATTGGAATACTCAATGAGGGTATAAATTTCGATATCGGTATGGTGAAGATTGATCAGAATGATGTGATCGTATTTTATACCGATGGCGTCACGGAAGCTAATGATATCAACGGGGAGGAATTCGGAGATGAAAATTTACAAAAAGTATTAATCCAAAGCAGAGATGAATCCTCAACGCAAATTCTGCATAATATAAAAGAGTCTATCATTGAATTCTCCAAAGGAACGGCTCAGTATGATGACATAACCATGATCATCGTCAAAAAATTATGATCTGATTTTATTCCATCCAAATCTGTTCTTTGCTACGCAGCACTATCTGATATCTATCTTCAAACTTCTCAAGCTTTCCTTTAAGATAAATATAATAATCTTTTTTCGTATCAATATCTAAAACAGTCAGCAGATCAAGATTTTCTTCAAAGACGACAATGTCAAAGTTTTCATTTTTTGTATGGGGTATTCTTAAAAGGTAAGGCATTTTCTTCGAAAGAATGTTCCCGATACCGCCGAAGACTGTGATCTCTTTTCCGACATTATCAGCAAGCTTTGCAAAATCCTTATCGTTTGCGAGGTCAAAGTATGTTTCATCGGAAGAATATTTTTGCTTATAATTTTCTAATTGCAACGCGCGTTCATTCCACCATTTAAGTCTCTCGTCATAATCAGGATAATGTTTTTTTGCCGGATCCCAGATACCGAGATTATTAGTCCGGGCATAATTCTGTGCATCGACAAACTCAGAATTGAATCTTTTACTGTTGCCGTATTTATTAAAATAAGGGCTGTAACCCTGCTTCACACATTCAACATTATAATTCACTTCAGTGCCGTCATTCATCACGGCGATCACATAAACAAGATATCGTCCGAATATATCTATGCTCCGCTCATCATCTTCCTTTTCAAGACGTACATAGTTTACATTCTTAAAAAATTCCTCTGCCCACTTCCAGGCTTCAAAGCCCAATGGAGAATCTGTTTTCACAGGCATTTTGCTGTCAGCTTTTTGTGAAAGATAGAACTGCTCCCAGTTAGCCGCGATCTCATTTGTTTTCTGCTCCGCATCGGGTGTTTTGAAGGTCTCTTCGGTATCAATTCCCAAAAGCCGTGTCGGCTTGTCAAGATTCTCAAAACGGAAGGTATCACCGTCGGTAACTTTGCTGATCTTAAAGTCACCTATGATCAGCGAACTGTCTGTGACTGAATAGGAAACATTTACTGATAATAATAATATGAATAGTATTATTGATGCTGATTTAAAAATTACTGATCTCATAAGTTGTCATTAAATGATTTTAAAATAAAAAAAGCTCTTAATGTAATCATACAATAAGAGCTGAGTGAAAAACTTTTTGTGAAAGGCCTTAGTATCTTGTGCCTTCGCTTACAAACGGGATGATCGCAAGATGCCTTGCTCTTTTGATCGCTGTTGTAAGTTTTCTCTGCATCTTCGCTGTTGCTCCTGTAATTCTTGCCGGAAGCAATTTCCCCTGCTCATTCAGAAATCTTGTAAGAAGTCTTGCATCAAATATGTCTATATAATCTTTAACGCCTCTTTCTTTGAAAGGATCTCTTTTTTGTGCCTGGTTTTTTTTGGCAGTGATCTGCTGTGTAAGCTTGTAATTGGATTCCTTAAAATTTTTAACGGTTTTTTTCATTAAGCTGGATTACTTTTTATTTAATTACTTCAATTTATTCAATTCTAAGTGTAATTTCAATTCCTTAATTGAAATCTTTTTAAACCTCCGGCTTATTTAATTAAGTAATCGATTGAATCAGGATTGAATCTGATCAATTTTCTCCTGCAGCCAGTGCTTGTGTCTTAACCTTAATGTTTCGTCAATATGAATGTCTTCTTTAAGATCATTCAGCTTATTCTTATCAGGATTTTCCCTGCAGGTTAAGAGACGGTTGAGGTAATTGAAAAACTTCAGGTAAGCTTCTTTTGTATTCTTTTCTATCGAGGGATTATTGCCGATGAAGTGTCGAGAGGAGTCGATATAATAAAAGAGCAGCTCGGCTTTGTTTAATTCATAATATGCTTTTGCAGAAAGTATCCGGACATGTAGCTTATCTCTGAGATCAATGAATTCGACCTTGTTAAGATATAGCAGCGAATCGGCATAATTCTTTTTCGCATAATTAATATATCCCATCGCGAGGAGGTTCATTGTCTTCTGGTGCTCATTCTTTAGTTTGGGAGTATACTTTTTTACAAAATCCTCGGCGAATTTTATTTCATCAAGTGACAAGGCGTTCCTTAGTATCTGATGGTAAAGTGCTTTGTTAATGCTACCGTTATCATAAGCTCCAATTTCCTTCTCAAGCCGGAATTTGTTTATTTCAAAAAGTATCTTCAGAAATTTTTTATTACCAAGTCTCATCTTGTGTGCACAGTAATTTCCGAGTGATATGATTGTATTACTTTGCTCCACGCTGTCAAATGAATTGTAGTTTTCATCAAAATATTTTTTCATCTCAAAGAAGTAGCTTTCTTCATTCTCCTCTAATGCACACATGATCTTATTGTAATAAAAATTTATTACCGGCGCATATTTATTTTTTTTCTTAGACGCGTTATCTGTAAATTTTTTCAGATCAAGACTCCTGACAAATTCAATAGCGGAATTTATTTCATCGCCTGAGTTATACATTATATTCATAATATGCAGATCCCACACCTGCACGGAAAGATCAACCAAAAAATTAAGTACGAGATACTCAGTGCTTTTGAGAGTACCTTCGAAGGTTTTATCCTGTCTGCCTTTGATCGAATTCCAGTAAGCGGCTTTATTGTTCTCGACCAGCCACTTCGTGTAAAAAAAATCTTTTCCGTATTTCACCGGGTTGATATTCTTCTCAGCGTCTTCAATTTGTTTCAAACTTTGCTTATCAAGATTCCTTTTAGACAACTCATCAAAGAGAATTGAAAATCTTTGTTGCTTGTTGTTTTTCAATCCTGTTTGAAGCATGAATTCCAAAGCAAGCTTTTCAAGCCCGGAAATGAGATTCCACATTACCTGCTTGTTAAATTTCCTTCCCGGGTAAAGTTTTTTATAAAGGTATTCCGAAGTCAACTTTTGATCATCAAAATCAGGATAAAATTTTGCAAGTTCATCAAGTAGCGGGATATAATTTCTGCCATTATTAAAATATGGTGAAGCGGCAAATTTTGCGAAGAGCTTTAGCTCCTCTTTTGTGAAGGAATTTAATGTCAGTGCGAGCTTGCTGTCTTTCATAGCTGCTTAGTTTTGGATAGCCGTATTGTTTTAAAAATAAGCAAAATCAATGTATATGTTGCTGTAAATAAAATACCACTGATTAGTTTGTGCATAAACTTTCTTTGATTGATGTGCACAATTATCAATATTTTTGTAATGTGCACCGGTAAGTGCACATTTAAAATCAAAGTTATCATGACAGTTAAAGAGAAGCTGAAGAATTCAAAAACTTCAAAGGGATACCGGCTTAAAGAATCTACCCACTGTCTGATCGAGAAAGTTCAGATCATTATTGACGGCAGCAAGGACACAGTGATCAGCAAAGCTGTAAAACTTTATTATCTTCATTTAACAAATCCTCAAAAACATCCGGAAATGAAAAATAATAGTAATACAAAAATTCATAAACCATTTTAAAATAATAAAATCATGAACAGAAGAATTTTAATCCTGATAATATTAATGTTTTTTATACTCAGTACAAGATCGCATTCCCAGATAAGCAGGGAATGGTTATCATCGTATCATTTTGCAAATGATGTCGGAAAAGCACTGGTAACCGACAATTTGGGAAATGTTTATGTGACCGGCGGAAGCGGGACAGACTACGCGACACTGAAATATAATTCTTCCGGAGCTCAGCAATGGGTATCAAAGTATAACGGACCGGGAAACAGTGGAGACTTAGCTGTCGCAATTGCAGTCGATGCAGCGGGAAATGTTTATGTCACCGGCGGAAGCACAGGAATCTCATCAAATAATGACTACGCAACAATTAAATATAATTCATCAGGGGTACAGCAGTGGGCTGCGAGATACAACGGAGCAATGAACGGTCTTGACGAAGCAAGATCGATCGCGGTTGACGCTTCGGGAAATGTATATGTGACAGGATATTCATTAGTCAGCGGCACATCCTGGGATTACGTTACGATCAAATACAATTCATCAGGAACATTTCAATGGATGAAGAATTATAACGGCGCGGGAAACAATTCTGACTTTGGATACAGGTTAGTACTTGATGCTGCAGCAAATGTTTACGTAACCGGATGGAGCACAGGCAGCGGAACAAGTGATTACGATTATGCAACAATAAAATACAGCACTTCGGGCACAGAGCTGTGGGTACGAACCTATAACGGACCCGGGGATGGATTTGATGAAGCAAAATCTATAGAAACAGACTTAGCAGGAAATGTCTATGTAACAGGACGAAGTCTTGGAGGCTCGACCAATTATGACTACGCAACGATCAAATATAATTCCGCAGGTGATACTTTATGGGTAAAGAGATTTGACGGAACAGGGAACAGCGCGGACATTGGTGCTTCAGTAACAATCGATGCATCAGGAAATGTTTACGTATTCGGACAAAGCATCGGTGTGGGAACAGATTATGATTTCGCTACAATAAAATATAATTCGATCGGTGATTCACTTTGGGTAAGAAGATACAACGGTCCCGGCAACAGTGTTGAAAATGCTTATTCAATGGCGCTTGATGATTCGGGGAATGTTTACGTAACCGGCTCGAGTGCTTTCAGCGGACAAAATTATAATTACGCTACAGTTAAGTATAACAGCTCCGGGGATCAAAAATGGGATCAGATCTATAACGGCACAGCAGGCGGAAGTGACATACCATATTCCATCGACACAGATGCTTCAGGAAATGTTTTCATTACCGGAGAAAGCGCCGGGCTGGGACAGTCCTTAAATTATGTGACAATAAAATATTCACAGCGTCCTTACGCTGATGTTACTGAATTTATACAGGGCTTTTACAATCCTTCAGCTAATACAATGATCAGTGATACAATAAAACTTTATTTAAGAAATTTTAACGCACCCTATACAATAGCTGATTCATCAAAAGCTTATTCAGATTCTTCAGGGTCCGCAAAGTTTTACTTTCCTCAAATTGCAAACGGAGTAAATTATTACCTGGTCACAAAGCACAGGAATTCAATTGAGACATGGAGCGGTCTGGCAGGTTCATTTACTGCAGGAGTACTTTCATATAATTTTTCCACTGCTTCATCGCAGGCATACGGCAGCAATCAACTGCAGATCGATGCCTCTCCTCTTCGCTTTGGAATATACAGTGGTGATCAGAATCAGGATGGAGCTGTGGATGTGAGTGATGTTGTTAATGTTTACAATGACGCCAATAATTTTGTGACCGGATATATATCCACTGACATGACCGGTGATAATTTTACGGACGTGTCTGATCTTGTTATCACGTTTAATAATTCAGCAAACTTTGTCGCTATTGTAAGACCGTAAGCATGGTAAGTATGGTAAGTAATGTAAGTGTGGTGAGTATTGCAAGTATGGTAAGTGTAGTGAGTATCTATCGTCATTGCTCATAATAACTCAATAAATTTTGTAAGCGTGGTAACACCGTAAGTTGAAAGTTGAAAGTTAAAAGTTGTTTCCATTAATTTTAAGGTTCTTAGTCTAATTTTAGGGCAGGCATCAACCGTTTCTGATAATTACGGAGTGAGCCTGCCCTACTCCATTTATTTTTAACAGGTTACTGCGGCTTTTCTGTAGCAATAAAATTTTATTGAGAAGAGATTATTTTATTTCAATGAAACTTAATACCGGCTACGACTGTAATTAAAGCTAAATTGCATTTAGTTAATCGTATATAAAATTTATTTTATTCCATTCAAAAGTAAAATTTCCGAATGAGTTTTCTTAATCCCGCGATCTTAATAGCACTCTCAGCAATAGCAATTCCGATTCTTATTCATCTCCTTAATCTCAGGAAAGTCCGTAAGATCGAATTCAGTACATTAATGTTTCTCAAAGAGATCCAAAAGTCAAAGATGAGAAAGATACAGCTCAAGCAGATAATACTTTTGCTGCTAAGAATCGGCGCGATCGCATTTCTTGTTCTCTGCTTTGCACAGCCGGTATATGAAGGTTATGCAGGCGACGGAAATAATTCGGCAAGATCGACAACCATAATTTTTATCGACGACTCATTCAGCATGTCCTCGCGTGATAACAATGGAATGCTGCTTGCTCAGGCAAAGGACGCCGTAAAGAAGATCCTTGACACTCACAGTGAATCTGATGACATCTACCTTATACCCACTTCGGAAATTGCATTTAAAAAGAACAGCACTTCGTTTAATAATTTCATCGAATTACTTGACTCACTCGACAGAATAAAGATCTCAAATAAGCCGATGTCCGTCAATGAAGCGGTTTCATTTTCAAATAAAATATTCGGCGAATCAAAAAATTCAGTTAAGGAAATATTCATTGTATCGGATTTTCAGAAAAATAATTTCAGCGATGAGATGATTCAGAATGATTTCAATGAATTTAGCGGAAGTAAAGTTAACACATATCTTGTTAAGACCGGCAGCCGAGATGCAAAAAATCTTTCACTCGACAGCTTAACTATTGTCACTAAGATCCTTGAAAAAGATAAAGATGTGAAAGTAAAGATCTATCTGAACAATAATTCTGAGTTCAATGTAAGCAATAAAATTGTAAACCTGTATGTGAACGGTGAACTCAAGGGTGAGAAAGCTGTTGACGTCGGTTCATTTGATAAGAAGGAAATTGAATTCATATTTAAAACTCCGGTGACGGGAAGTGTGAATGGCTTTGTGGAGCTTGTGCAGAATGACTTTCAGGATGACGAGCTTTTACAGGATAACAAATATTATTTCTCGCTGTTCATACCCGATCATTTCAATATCGGTCTGATCAGCCAAAGTCCTGCGGACCGCTATTTTATTGATCTCGCCTTGCAGTCAGCCGCTGATCTTCTTTCAGATTCCACCGGAAGGAAAAGCGGGCTCTTCAGGATCAATTACCTTACTTCAGTTAACGAAGACATCAGCAACAACGATGTTGTTTTTATTTCGAATAAAAATAGTTTCACTGACAGTGAAGCCGGAATCATAAAAGACTACGTTTCTAACGGCGGAGGAGTATTCATTTTCATGGGAAGCTCTGTGGATGTGAATAATTATAATAACACGATTCTAAGCAAACTTGATTTTGCAAGGATCCAAAAGCTCAACATGGATGCTCAGCAAAATGCAAATTTGAAGTTCGACAAAATTGATTTTGAGAGCCCTGTTCTTTCGGAAGTTTTTTCCAATAAGAAGCTGAATCTTACTGCGGATAATTTTAATATCGAATCGCCGAAGATAAATTCATTTTACGAGCTTCTTGCCGGAGACAATTCAAACACGATAGTTACATTTTCAAACAATAAGCCTTTCTTAGTTGAGTCAACCATTGCAAACGGAAAAGTAATTTTATCTTCACTTCCGGCAACAGATGATCTTTCCGACTTTCCTTTGAAGAGCATATTTGTCCCTGTCATTATCAGAAGCATTTATTATCTCAGCAATGATTTTGAAATTCAAAAGGAATACATTGCAGGCAATTCAAATCTTATTTCGATAAAAGGATTGAGCAATGTCTCTGAGTTCACCCTTCCTGATAAGAGCATTGTTAAGCTTGAGGATCAAAGTTCAGGAAAAGAGAGCAACTACTTGTATCTCCCCTACAATAATTTTACAGCTCAAACCGGAACATATACGGCTGTTGATTCCGCTGGCGGCGTTTACAATTTCTCACTGAATTACAACTCTAAGGAAAGTAATCTTCAAAGTTACAATAAAACAGAACTTGAAGATTATTTCAGAAAAAATAATATTGAAAATGTAAGCGTAGCTAATGCGGACGAGAATATAGTTGAGATGGTACAGCAGTCGAGGTCCGGTTTCAGCTTATGGAAATATTTTCTTATCGGAGCGCTGCTATTTGTTGCTGCGGAGTTATTGTTATCAAAGAAACTTGAAGAAGGGGCTTGATTTTTTTTGCCACAGAAAGCAAGGAGTTAAATATTAAATTCTTGGTGATCTCTGTGGCAAATTTCTTTAAATCTCTGAATGATTTCCAACGCTTAATTTCAAAATGTCTCTCTTTATAGATGTGCCTTCACCAATGATGGACTCTGTTAATATCGAGTTCTCTATGTTACATGAGCAATCAATTATACTGTTGCTGATTATACTGTTTGATATAATGCAGTCATCATTTATTGTTGCATAAGGTCCTATCACGCTTCCCGACAGTTTAACATTTTTTCCGATATACACTGGATAAATTAACATTACATCTTTATGCAATTTAGAACTAATGTTTTTGGCTTTAGCTCTTTTGCTTAACAAATATCTGTTAGTCTCAAGCAATGTCTCGGGCTTGCCACAGTCGAGCCATCCCTCAACATTAAATGTTCTCATTTTTTCTTTCTGCCTTATCATATATTCAAGCGCATCAGTCAATTGAAATTCACCTTTCACGGTAATGTTGTTATTCATTACATGCTCAAGAGCGCTGAAGAGTATGTTCGAATTTTTCAGATAATACAAACCGACTATTGCTTCATTCGATTTTGAAACTTCCTTTGACGCCGGTTTCTCAACGAATCTTTTTATGTAACCGTTCTTATCTTTCTCAACGACACCGAACCTTCGCGGATCATCAACAACTTTAACTCCGATTACAGAATCCCTGCTGTGTATCATTTTTTTCAGATCAACATCAAACAATGTATCCCCGAGTATAATAAGTGTATCTTCATTTGTATTATTAAAGATCTCCTTCGCATGATAGACAGCATGCCCGAGACCTTTTGCTTCCTCCTGCACAACGTAATCAAACTTAAACTTAAATTCACTGTTCAGATATTCTTTGATCTTATCTCCGAGAAAACCGGTGATAAGAATAATAGATGTAGCTATCTTGTCTTTTATAAGCTGATCGATTATGTAATGTATCATCGGCTTGCCTCCGACATTCAGCAGAACTTTCGGATTGTGAAGTGTATGAGGTCTGAGTCTTGTACCAAATCCCGCCACAGGAATAATTACTTTCATTATAATTGTTTTAAATTAGATCGAAACAGCCGCAGCAAATTTTGCAGCTAAAATTTTATATAAGTGTTGAAGAAAAATTCTTCAGAACATCATCAAGCTTCGAAACATCTTTTCCTCCTGCTGTCGCCAGATGCGGCTTCCCGCCTCCCCCACCGCCGAGTTCTTTCGCAGCTTGTGAAATCAGCTTGCCCGCGCTAAGGTTTTTTTCTTTGATCAGATTATCACTGACGGAACAAACTAAATTTATTTTTTCATTCAGGACAACCGCGATAAGTGCAACTCCATTCGTAACTTTCTTTCTCAGCTCATCGCCCAATTTTTTGAATTCATCCATGTTGTTCAATTCCATTTTAGAGGTGATGACATCATAACCATCCTTTTTATCGGCGCCGGAGATCAGCTTATCAAGATGAGCAAACGCTTTCGTAAGATTTTCTTTCAGCATTTGTTTCTCAGTCTGTTTCCTTTCTTCAAGATAGCGCTCCCGCAGTTCATAAAGCGAAACAACAGTTGAGTCCTGCTCTATCAGAAGCTTCTTCATCAGCGAAGAGTTTCTGTAATCAGCCTTTGAAAGATCGAAGCTGAATGAATTTATTTCGGCAACATAATCAGCAGCATAATTTTCAGGAAGCTCACTTATTAATTTTTCAATATCGGTGATCTTCTCATTCAGTAGCGTGATAATTCCTACACCGGTTCGGGCGAAGATCCTTCTCGTACCTGAAGCAATGCTTTCTTCTTTTGTAATTTTGAAAAGTCCGATATCATTGGTATTGCCTACGTGTGTACCTCCGCAGAATTCAATGCTGAAATCATTATCAATATGAACAACCCTTACCTTATCACCGTATTTTTCACCGAAGAATTTCTTAACGTTCGGTATCTTATTTGCTTCCTCAATTGAAATATCAACATCAGTATAAACATCAATCCTATCCTTTACCTTTGAATTTACCATATCCTCGATATCCCTGAGCTGACTGTCATCGACTTTATGAAAATGCGGAAAATCAAAACGAAGATATTCATTATGCACTAATGAGCCAAGCTGCTTTACGTGACTTCCCAATACTCTCCTCAATGCTTCATGCACAAGATGAGTAGCTGAGTGGTTACGCTCGATATCCTTTCTTCGCTTTTCATCAAGAACAACTTTACCCTGTACTGCTGAAAAATTATTCTCTTTTAAAAATTCTTTAAGAGAATTTTTTCTGTCAGTCAAAACCAGAAAATATTTTTGCGAGTCAACTATATCAATTTCATCCGAGTTATTTAAAATTATTTTTCCCGTATCACTTATCTGTCCGCCTGATTCCGAAAAGAAAGGGTTTTCATTAATGACAGCGATAAGCTTATCATCGTCGGCTTTGCCGATAACTACATTCTTATCCGAAACAAAACCTGTGTCATCGTAAGGATTATACTTCACCTGTTCGGAGAAATTCTTGTTAAGGAAATCGAAAATTCCAATGCCTTCACTTAAATTTAACTTATCCTTCCTCGCATCCCTGCCACGTTCTTTTTGCTTTTCCATATCCTCTTCAAATTTAAGCATATCAACCTTCAGTCCTCGCTCCTTAGCCATTACTTCAGTAAGATCGATCGGAAAACCAAATGTATCATAAAGTTTAAAAGCGTCATCACCTGGAAAAATTTTAGTGTCCTTCAGTGACTCCGCGACTTCATTGAAAAGTTTGATACCCCTGTCGAGCGTAAAGTTAAAGCTTTCCTCTTCTGCTTTTATTACTTCCTTTGCAAATTCTTTTTTATCATTCAATTCAGGAAACACCTGTCCGAAATTTTCAACAACAGTTTCAACAAGCTGAAACAGGACCGGCTCGTGATAATCAAGCTTTCTTGCAAGCCGGGAAGCTCTTCTTAAAATCCTTCGGAGCACATAACCTCTTCCTTCATTAGACGGGATCGCGCCGTCGCTTATAGCAAATGTAAGTGAACGGATGTGATCGGCAATAGCATTTATAGATGAAACGTTTTCGCCTGCATATTCTTTGCCTGTGATACTGACAATTTTATCTATGATAGGACTGAAAATATCCGTTTCGTAATTCGTTTTTTTATTCTGAAGCACTCTTACAATTCGTTCAAAACCCATTCCGGTATCAATGTGTTTCTTTGGAAGCGGCTCAAGCTCGCGGTCTTTCTTTCTGTTGTATTGAATGAAAACAAGATTCCATATTTCGATTACATCTTCATGACCGGCGTTCACATCTTCAGCTTTGCATCCGTCCTTTGTAAAATCAAAATGAATTTCCGAACAGGGACCGCAAGGACCTGTGTCTCCCATTTCCCAGAAATTATCCTTTTCATCAAATCTTAATATATGAGCCGGATCGATGTCAGTTTCATTCTTCCAGAATTCATAAGCTTCATCATCAGTTTCAAAAACCGTAACCCATAACCTGTCCTTTGGAAGTTTCCACACTTTCGTCAGTAATTCCCACGCCCACGTGATCGCTTCCTTTTTATAATAATCACCGAACGACCAGTTGCCGAGCATTTCAAAGAAAGTATGATGGTATCCGTCCATTCCGACTTCTTCGAGATCATTATGCTTTCCGCCTGCACGGATGCACTTTTGCGTATCGGCAGCGCGTGTATAATCGCGAGTACCTGTTCCGAGGAAAACATCCTTGAACTGGTTCATCCCCGCGTTGGTAAAAAGTAATGTAGGATCATTGTAAGGAACAACAGAAGAGGACGCAACGATATGATGATCTTTGCCTTTGAAGAAATCGATAAATGACTGTCTGACCTGCTTTGAATTCAAATCTGAAATAAAATTTATATAATCTGTGAAAATACATTTAATGATTGAGAAATTAAATTGCAAAAACATTTCAGATTGGTATGACCGGTCACATCCGTCCAAAATAAGAAAAAAGCTTGCCACGAATTTCACTAATGATCACGAATTAAAAATATTATCACCAATTTAAAACAGAATTAACATAAATTTATTTGGA